>JACCXW010000278.1 GCA_013696785.1 Geodermatophilaceae bacterium
GTCCAGGCCCATGTGCGCTCCCGAGAACTCCCGGTCTCGGGGGCGAGAGTAGCTCCCAGCCCGCAGGTTCCGCCAGCCGTTTGACGGGCGGCGATACCCGATCCCGGTCCGGTGACCAGGGGCTCACAGGTGTGCGGCGGGCAGGGCGGTCAGAAGCCGGCTCATCCCACCCGGCGCCCGTCCCACGCGGCGGCTGCTCGTCACCACCGGAACGTCGTCGGCCCAGGCGATCCGCCGTCCGGTCGCGGTGAACGCCGCAACCAGGGCAACGTCCTCGTCGGTTGGCAGGGCGGCGAACCCACCGGCTTGGACGTAGGCGTCGGCGCGGAACCCGAGGTTCGCGCCGTGCACGTGTCGATGACCCCAGCGCTGGCTGTACCGCAGCCGGTAGGCGCGCTGCGCCTCGTCGCCGAACGATGTCCAGTCGTCTACCGTGACGGTCCCGGCCACGGCGTCGTAGCCGGACCTGGCGTAACGCAACTGCTTGCGGAGCCAGAGTGGCCCGACGGCACTGTCCGCGTCGGTCGTCGCCAGCCACCACCCGGGCACGCCGTACCGCGCAAGCAGCAGATCGCATCCGGCGGCGCGCGCCGCACCGACGTTCGTCTCGTCGATGTGAATGACGTCGGTGGTCTGACCGAGCGGTCGCGTGGCCATGACAACGGCCTCGCTGCCGTCGGTGCAACTGTCGAGCACGACAACGACGTGCACGTCGACGCCCGCCGCGTTTGCCGCCGCCCGGACGGCGCGAAGGCAGCGCGGCAGCAACTCGACCTCGTTGTGGACCGGGATGACGACACCGGCGTGCCGGACTACGGGACGAGCCCGTCGTCCGCGGCAACCGACCGGGGCTCCGGCGGCACCTTCTGATATGTCTCGAGCAGGACGTCCTCGTCGCGGTAGCGCGCCAGCCGGGCGAGGCCGTCGGCGACGGCGATGATCGCGTGCGTCTCGTCGCCGGTCAGCGGGTACTCGGGGACGGGGTGCCGCCAATGCACGGCCAGCAGTGTCCCGCCCGGCTCGAGCGCCCGCTGCGCCTCGGCGACCGCCCTGCCCAACGCCGCAGCCTCGAGGTAGTACCCCACCTCGCTGAGCACGATCAGGTCGAACGTCTCCGCCGGCCACGGGTCGCCAAGTGCCCACCGGCGCAACGAGACATTGGGGTACCCGGACAGCCGAGTCGCCGCTGCGTCTATCGCGGCATCGCTCACATCCGTCGCGACGACGCGATCGCATCGGCCGGCGAGCGCTTCGGTGACGATGCCCAGCGAACATCCCGGCTCGAAGGCTGCGCTGTACCGCGACCGGGGGAGCATGGCCAGCGTCAGGGCGAGCTTGCGCTGCTCGTACCACCGGGTCTGGAATCCCCAGGGGTCCGGTACGCCGTCGTACATGGCGTCGAAGAAGCTGTCCGGAAGTCGCGACGCATTCATATCAGCACGACCTCTGTCCGCCGGCATAGCCGATCGAGCATCGCGGGCGTCAGAATGGGCGCGTCCTGCGGCGCCGGCGACAGCGGCAGGATCTGGCTGGCGAAACAGTCGACAGCGGCCAGCTTGGCGGCGTGAGTGTCGTCGTCCAGCGCGATCGACCGTGCCCGCGACCAGGGCACGCGTGGATCGTCGGGCAGCGCCCAGTGCCAGGTCCAGATGGGATACATGAGCAGCCGTACGCCGTACCGCCGGCAGACGCCCTGAGCTACCCGACCCACCGCCTCGTGGTCGGGGTGCCCGTCACCGTCCCATGTGGACAGACACCAAGTACCCGGCGCGGCACGCTCGAACACGCCGCCGACGGCGGTCATCATGGCGGGTTCGACCGCTGCCAGCCCGCCATCGGGAAGACCCAGCCGGTGGACGCGAGCCGAGTCCAGGCCGAGGTTTCCGAGCGCGGCGACGGATTCCAGCCGGCGCAGCGCGGCGAGCCGTTGCGGTGTGACGCTTCGCGAGCCTGGATGGGAGGCCTCCCCGTCCGTCACTGCCACGACCTCGACAGTGGCGCCGCGCGCGGCGAGCTGACGCAACAGACCGCCCACGCCGAGAACCTCGTCGTCAGGATGCGGGGCGAGTAGGACCACCCGCCTGCAGCCGTCGAGGTCCAACGGCGGAAGCCTGTGCAGGCCCGGCCAGGTCTGCCATGCCGTCTCCGGCGTTCCGGCGCCGGCGATTGCCGTCACCACGACGGTGTCGCGCCGCCCTCGGCCAGCAGCCGCCCCAGCTCGGCCAGGTCCCGCTCCGCGTGGCTCTGTCGCACGTAGACCGTCAGGTCCGCGACACGGCGGGCATGTTCGGCATTCGAGCCGAGCGGGCCTGCCCCAGTGGCCCGGCCGACCCTGGTCAGCACGTCGTCGCAGGCGGCTTCCACGATGGCACGGACCCGCATCGACCGGACCCTGGCTTCGCCCGAGTCGTCGTGGGGGTCCGCGTCCACAGCCCGGGCGGCATCGGCGAGTGCCAACCCGGCAGCCTGCAGACAGGCATCGACCGCCCCGAGGTGGGCCAGACCGTGCGGCTCGGCCCGACCGCCGCGCATCGGGTGCAGCAACGCGTCCGCGACACCGCATGCCCCGCCGTACCAACAGGCTGCGACACCGATCGCGCCGTACCAGAACCCGGGTCGGGTCAGGTATCTGCCGGGCTCGCCGACGCGGACGGCGGGTGCGGCGTCGAAACGAACAGCTCCACTGTCGCTGCCCGCCATGCCCACCGCCGCCCACGTGTCCTCGACCGGTTGGGTGTGCGACGGGTCGAGAACGGCTGCGAACAGGACTCGCTCGTCGCCGACCCGTGCCGTCAACAGAGCGTGCGTGCAGGAATGAGCACCGCTGCACCAGGGCTTCGTCCCGGTCAGTAGCCAGTCGTCGCCGTGTCGCTCCGCGTGGACCAACGGTTTCGGCGGTTCCGCCGCCCAGACTCCCCACCGTGATCCCGACGGTGGCGTCGGTCCGCCGAGTTCGGCGAGTATCGCGACCGCGTCGGCGTGCGCCTCGGCCAGCCGACCGACGCAGAGGTCCCGTCGGGAGATCTCGGCAAGGACTCGCCAGCGTTTGTCGGTCTCCCCTGATCCCGGCAGCGGGACGTCCAGGGTGCCACTGGCGACGAGGTCCGCGAAGGCATCGGCGACACGATCGACCTCGGACACCTGTCTCCCCGGCTGGCTCGGTGCAACATGTGAGCCGAGTTTAACTGTGGCCGGAGCGGTCGGCTCACTGGCAACTGACTCGTCAGTCAGCCCTTGATCGCTTCGTACCGCTCCAGCGCATCGCGCCGCTCGTCGTCGTGTACGACGATCGGCGCCGGATAGCCCTTGGGTGCGTCGGGAACCTCCCACGGCGTGTGAACCGCGGGACCCTCGATGCCGCGCAACTCAGGAACGTAGCGGCGAACGTAGTCACCGGACGGATCGAACTTCTGACCCTGCCTCACGGGGTTGAACACGCGGTAGAACGGAGAGGCGTCGGTTCCGGAGCCGGCCACCCACTGCCAGCCGTGCTGGTTGCTCGCCAGGTCACCGTCGACGAGGTACCGCATGAAGTGCCGGGCGCCTTCCTTCCAACCAAGGTGCAGGTCCTTGACGAGGAAGGACGCCACGACCATTCGTATCCGGTTGTGGATCCACGCTTCGGCCCTGAGCTGGCGCATCCCGGCGTCCACGATCGGGTAGCCGGTGCGCCCCGTCGTCCATGCCGTGAACCGTTCGTCCGCAGCTGTCCCGGAATCGACCCGCAGTCTGGCGTAGCGCGGTTGCAGATTCTCCCGAGCGGATTCAGGCTGGTGAAAGAGGACGTCGGCGTAGAACTCGCGCCAGGCCAGCTCCTTCCGGAACACCTCCGCCCCCTTGCCGGCCCGCCCTTTCAGGTCGGCCAGCGGAGTACGCGGGTGGATGCACCCCCACCGCAGGTACGGCGAAAGCCGGCTCGACGACGGGATGTCCGGGCGGTTGCGGTCCTCGGCGTAGGACCGCAGCCGCTCGTCACGGAACTCCTCCCACCGGCCGAGCGCCGCTTCCTCGCCGGCCGCCGGGAGTTCGGTGTGCCCGATGTCCGGCCCGGCCGGCAGCCGGTCGGTCTGCAGTCCCTGGACCGTCTTGATCGTCGTAGGGCGCTGCGGCGGGCGGGGATACCCGTGCTCGACCCAGGCCCGGTAGAACGGCGTGTACACGCGATACGGCTCTCCGTCAGGCTTGTGCACACGGCCGGGGGACACGGCGTACGGCGAGCCGGTGGCCCGCAGCGGTGTCTCTCCCAATGCGTTGGCGACGTTCTCGTCTCGACGCCGGCCGTAGGGGTTGAAGTCGGCCGAAATATGTACGGCGCTTGCCTCCACCTCACGAGCCACCGCCGGGACGACGTCCGCGGGGTCGCCGGTGCGGACGACGAGATTGCCGTCGAGATCGTGGTCGAGCGAGCGCAGGCAGTCGAGCATGAACTTCACGCGAGGCCCGCCAGCCGGTCCGAGCAACACGGGGTCGAGGACGAACAGCGGGACGATTGTGTCGCCGTCGGCTAGCGCCTCGCACAGCGCCGGGTGGTCGGACAGGCGCAGATCACGGCGGAACCAGAGGACGGACGGCATGTCGCCAGGTTAGATCGGTCTCGCCCGCGACGTCCGCGCGGATAGGCGGTATGGGCGCCGCGGTTCTACGGACGGGAGGGCCGCAAGTCGGCCCACACCATCCGATGATCGGAACTGGCCACGCTGAACGGGAAGCTGGGGTCGATCACGAGGCGATAGAGCGGGCTGCCGCTCGTGGGCCAGAACACCGCGGAACGGGCGATCCCGATCCCGGTCGACGGAAGCAGGTAGTCGGCTCGGAGGTTGCCAGGGGCGCTGTCGCTGAAGTCCGCGGTGTCGAACTGCGGCGGATTGCGGTGGGTCTTGTTGGCCATGCCCTGGCGCAGCGTGGCCTCCACCGCTCCGCGGGAATTCGGGGTGTTGCCGTCGTTGACCCGCGGGTCGTCAAGCAGCTGCTGGGCCGCCCCCGGGATGCTGTCCCCGTCGCGCGGGTCGGAGTTCTGGTCACCGGCGATGACGAACTGCGCCGATCGCGGCAGCCCGCCGTACCGGCCGTCGTCGTCGTAGATGTAGCCGCTGTCGCCGGGGGTGATGTAGTCCGCCCACAGGCCGATCTCGTCGAAGTTCCGCGTCCCGTTCCGATCCTCAGGCCCGTCGAATACCGGTGGCGTGGGGTGACTGACAAGGAAGTGCACGGTGCCGGACTCGGTCTGGATCGGCAGATCCCAGTGGCTCTTGGACGACAACCGGAACACGTCCAACTCCTCCGGGGAGTAGTAGTCCGCGGGTTCCGGGGTCGCCGGGTCATCCGGCAGCAGAGCGCCGGGCATGTCCTTCCAGAGGAAGTTCTGGAACGTGCGGACAGCGGCGGTGTCGATCGGGTACATCGAGTAGACCGCCATGCCGAACTGGCCCGGGAAGAAGCCGAACCCGAAGGCATCGCCTGGGCCGCCGATGGTGCCGCTGTTGTCGAGATCCAAGCCGCTCGGGATGCCGGTGTTCGACGGGGCTGTGAACGTGTACGGGTAATCGATGGCGGCGGCGCCGTTGTGGGGTACCGAGAGGTAGTTGTCCTGGAACAACGCCAGCGCCGTACCGGCCGCGTCGAAGTCGAACTCGTTGATGAGGATGACGTCAGGTCGGGTGCGCTGAATGATCTCGGCGACGTTCGATGCCTGTGGATCGTCAGGAGTGGACAGATCCATGATCAGTTCGCCTTCGACGCTGCGGTTCAGGGACGCGTTGAACGTCGCGAACCGCACGGGATCGCTCGGCGCCGCGCTGGCGCTGGGGGCGACCGCCGCCGCCATCACCAGGATTCCCGAAACAGCAAGCAGGGTCGTCGCACGCCGGAGGTCTCTACGCATCCGCCCATCTCAGCGCATCAGCCGTCAGGCAGGGAAGGGCTGTTCGGTAAACGGTCGGCGTACGGAAGCGCTGTCGGCGCCATCAGGGCTACGCCGAGGCGCAATCTTCCAGCCCTGGGAGACTCAGGCGGACTGCACGTACTCGCGGATGCCGGCGAGGTATGCCTTGGCCCGTCGGCGCTGGACGAGCCAGCCGACCGGAGCGCCTAGCCGGACGAGCCAGTGGTTCGGCCGGGAGAACACCACGATCCTGGCCCGTACGACGCCGGCCGCGTCCCGCTCGATCAGGAACGCCTCCTCACCCCGAACCGGATGCGGCGCGAGGCTGCCGTAGGCGAATCCGGCCCGGTCGGGCCGGTCGACCCGGTAGACGATGCGGCAGGCGGCCAGCACCCACAGCGGTCCGGTCCGGATGCACTGCACGATTGTCCGGCCCCGTTCAGGTCGGGCGTCGAACGGAGTGATCGTGATGCCGGTGCGCAACTGCGGCTGCCAGGTGTCCAGGGCCTGGACACCGCGGGCGAAGACGTCCGCGCCGTGCCCCAGATGCAGTTGTTGCCTGGCTCGCCGGTACCCCTTCGGCATGGTTGCCGCCGTCGACCCCACCCCGTCGTACGCCGGCTCCTGCGCCTCCGCCGCGGAGAGGACAGCCTGGATCGTCTCCTCCGACGGCCGGCGCAGCGAAAACATGCCGAAATCCTGTCAGGTCCACCTCGCGGCGACCGGCACGCCAGGATCAGAACTGCACGACCTGGGACATGAAGTGGGCGACGAGCCCGCTCTCGCCCCCTCAGCAGTGTCGTGGTTCAGGACATCGGACAGTGCCCTCGGCAGGATTCGAACCTGCGACACACGGTTTAGGAACGGGATACAGGCGTGTCACTGACCTGCGCGTATGCCCTCGACTTGCAGTCTGACCTGCGGTTATGACTCTCGGTGTATCCCACTGTTTGCCGTTGTTTCTCAACCTCCTGTGCCCCATGTGTGCCCCGAGCCGTCCACAGTGGACGTTCTGTCAGGGTGCTGCCGACGTGATGATGCCCCCCTGTGGCAACCAGGCACCGTGGCATCATCGGCGACGATCCGATCGGGTTCTCGAACTC
>JACCXW010000484.1 GCA_013696785.1 Geodermatophilaceae bacterium
GGCCGGCACAGCCTGCATGTGGTCTGCGACCTTACGATCGCCTCAGCCGAGCACGCCCGCTTCAGCAGACCGACTCCGATGTCGGCAGCTTCGACGGCGGCTACGGATCGGCATACCTCGCCCGGCAGGTTGGGCAGAAGTTCGCCCGTGAGATCTTCTTCCTCGGCTCGACGTACGACGCGGCCGACGCCCACCGGATGGGCATGGTGAACGCCGTCGTCCCGCACGCGGACCTTGAGCGTACGGCGCTGGACTGGGGCCGGCGGATCATGGCGAAGAGCCCGACCGCGCAGCGGATGCTCAAGTTCGCACTCAACGCGGTGGACGACGGGATCGGCGGTCAGCAGGTCTTCGCCGGCGAGGCGACCCGCCTCGCCTACATGACCGAGGAAGCGGCGGAGGGCCGGGACTCGTTCCTGGGCAAGCGCCCGCCGGACTGGTCGGCCTACCCCTGGCACGCGTAGGCCGTCCCTGTTACGAAGACCGCAGGACGACCAGATCGGTCAGCACCGCGGCGGCATCCTGCGGCGTATCCACCCGGTACGCCGCACGCGTCGCGCCCGGTCCCACTTTGACGCCCACGTCCTGCGCCCCCAGGGTGGCGAAGGCGTCCTCGTCGGTCACGTCGTCGCCGAGGAACAGCACTGCGTCGGCCGCGACCGAGGACCTCAGCGCCAGCACTGCAGCGCCCTTGTCGTTGGCGAGGACGGCAACCTCGACGATCTCCTTGCCGTGCGTGACGTGCAGCCCGGGCCACCGGAGCAGACCCCGTTCCAGCTCGGCCGTTGCCGCGGCCGCGTCAGGACGCGCCGCCCGTCGTACGTGCAGCACCGCAGTGACCGGCTTGCGTTCCGCTGTGACACCGGGGTACCGGTCGGCGATGTCCTCCATCGCGTCGGTCACCCCGGCCAGTACGGCGGCCCGCTCGGCGTCGAAGCCCGCGACGGGTCCCGTCGACCATTCCGCTCCATGGCTGCCGACCAGCCGCACCGGGGCTCCCAGCCCAGATAGGGCGCTCAGGTCGGCCAGGGCGCGGCCGGAGACGAGAGCTACGAAGGTGTCGGGCAGCACGGTCATGGCCCGCAGCGCGTCGATCGCCACAGGTAGGGGGCGTGACGCGGCGGGGTCGTCGACGATCGGGGCGAGTACGCCGTCGAAGTCGCTGACGACGAGGAGCCGCCGGGCGCGGACCAGCTCGGCCAGCGCTTCAGCCAGCATGCCGGGTCGCCTGTTGGATCATGCCGCTTGGTCACGCAGAGCTGCGAAGAACGACTCCGCCCAGTGGTCGAGGTCGTAGCGGTGCACGGTGCGGCGCATCGCCCGCATCCGGCGGGCCGCCGTACCCGGGTCCAGCTCGAGCGCCTCGCGCAGCGCCGACTTGACCCCGGCGATGTCGTGCGGGTTGACGAGGAAAGCCTGCCGTAACTCCGCCGCCGCTCCGGCGAACTCCGACAGCACCAGCGTCCCGCCCAGATCGCCACGGGCGGCGACGTACTCCTTCGCTACGAGGTTCATGCCGTCCCGGTAGGGCGTCACGGCCATCACATCGGCAGCCCGGTACAGCGCGGCCAGTTCCTCGCGCGGCATGAACTGGTGCAGATAGTGGACGGCCGGGCCGCCGATTCCGCCGTAGTCGCCGTTGATGTTGCCGACGGTGCGCTCGATCTCTTCTCGCAACGTCACGTAGTGCTCGATCCGCTCGCGGCTCGGGGTCGCCACCTGCACGAGCACCGTCTGCGGGGCGGTGACGGTCCCGTCCTCGAGCAGTTCCCGGAACGCCCGCAACCGAAGGCCGATGCCCTTGGTGTAGTCCAGCCGGTCCACGCCGAGAATGATCTTGTCCGGGGAGCCGAGGTCCCGGCGGATCTGCGCCGCGCGGTCCGCCACCGCAGGCGACGAGGCGAGCTCGTCGAAGCCCTTGGTGTCGATGGAGATCGGGAACGCGGAGGTGTGCACGCTGCGCCCCTCGTGCTGGACGGTGTGACCGCTCGGCCGCAGCCCCAGCAGCCGGCGGGCGACCTGCAGAAAGTTGTGCGCCCCCATCGGC
>JACCXW010000037.1 GCA_013696785.1 Geodermatophilaceae bacterium
CCGTTCCAGGCCGCACCGTTCCAGGCCGCGCCGTTCCAGGCGGCGCCCTCACTGGCCGCACCGTTCCAGGCCGCACCGTTCCAGGCCGCACCGTTCCAGGCCGCACCGTTCCAGGCCGCACCGTTCCAGGCCGCGCCGTCCAGTGTGGAGCTGGACGAGTGCACGCTCTCGTTTGTCGAGCCTGTACTCACCCACGCGTTTTCTGCCGCAGCGCCGGCATTCGCCTGGCCTGCCCCCAAGAGGGCCAATGCAACCGTTGCTCCGGGCAGCAGGATCGCCCTGGCCAACATCCGACCCTTGCCAGTCAGACTGGTCATCCGAACCTCATTCCACAACTACGTGAGTATCTTTTCCACAATGATGCAGCATAGCGATTAATTCGTCATCCCCAACTCCTGGTGACCCGGAGAAAGCCGCGTTTCGTGGCACCAGCAAGTTTACTCTGAGTAGTGCCCAGACGGACAGGTCGCGACGGGTCCGACGCCGGAGGCCAGTCTTTCCTGAACATTGGGTACCCCTCTTGGTGCGGAGCGTGCCGTGCCCCCGCTGACTGTCACTCTCTGTAGACATTCGGGCCCGGAACCTGTCACGCCAAGAAAATGCCGGTTTCTCTGCGTGTGTCCAGATTTGCTCCACCGCGCCGGCCGCGTTTGATCGGCACTCGTTCTCGGTGCCGCCCGGGAGGCGCCGCTCGACGTCCAAACGGCCCGGGGCGCGCGAAGGCCGGCGACGATCTATTTGAGACGTCTGTCCGGAATTTGCCGCGACAACCAGTTGGCTTCGCGGACTGGCTGCGGCAGCCCGCCCCCGATCACGCGGGCCGGGGACGGGCGAGTGTGGCAGGTGTTGGGTTCGAACCAACGTAGGCTGAGCCGACGGTTTTACAGACCGCTCCCTTTGGCCACTCGGGCAACCTGCCTGGCCGGCGTCGGAGCCAGGTCCGACGCCGGCACGAGGATACACAAAAGAGACGGCCGCCCTCGCAGCCCGGCGGCGGTGGGCTCGGACGAGGTGAGGAGACGGCAGATGGCAGACCCGTCGTTCGACGTGGTGAGCAAGGTCGACCGCCAAGAAGTGGACAACGCGCTGAACCAATCGGCCAAGGAGATTTCGCAGCGCTTCGACTTCCGTGGCACGAACGCGACTATCTCGTGGGCCGGGGACAGCGCCGTGAACCTTCAGGCCGACACCGAGGAGCGGCTCAAGGCTGCACTGGAAGTGTTCAAGGAAAAGTTGGTGCGGCGCGGAATCTCGATGAAAGCGATCGAGGCCGGCGAGCCGCAGCCTTCCGGGCGGGTCTACAAGCTGAGCGCAGAGATCGTCCAAGGCATCGCCAGCGACAAGGCGAAGGAGATCGCCAAGCGCGTTCGGGACGAGGGACCCAAGGGGGTCCAGGCGCAGATTCAAGGCGACCAGCTGCGGGTCAGCGGCAAGAAGAAGGACGACCTGCAGGCCGTCATGGCACTGCTCAAGGCGGCCGATTTCGGTATCGCGGTTCAGTTCACCAACTACCGCTGAGCGCGATGAAGGGCATAATTCTGGCCGGCGGCAGCGGGACACGGCTGCACCCGCTGACTCGGGCGGTGTCCAAGCAGCTTCTTCCTGTGTACGACAAGCCGATGATTTACTACCCACTGTCCGTGCTGATGCTTGCTGGTATCCGCGACATCCTGCTGATTTCCACGCCTCAGGACCTCCCCCTCTTTCAGCGCCTCCTGGGCGATGGGAGCGAGCTGGGTTTGCGCCTGCACTACGCCGTACAGCCATCCCCCAACGGCCTGGCGGAGGCCTTCATCATTGGGCGGGAGCACGTCGGGGACGACTCGGTCGCGCTCGTTCTCGGCGACAACATCTTCTACGGGCACGGCCTGTCGGAACTGCTGCAGCGTGAGGCCGTACAGCTGCAGGGGTGCACGCTCTTCGGCTACCAGGTCAGCGAACCGGAGCGCTACGGCGTCGGCGAAGTGGACGCGGCTGGGCGGCTCGTCTCCATCGAGGAGAAGCCCCTCGTTCCCAAGTCGAACCGAGCCATCACCGGCCTGTACTTCTACGACAACGCAGTGGCCGACATCGCCGCAGGGCTGCGGCCCTCGGCCCGCGGCGAATTGGAGATCACCGACGTCAACATGCGGTATCTCGAGCGAGGTCAGGCGCGTCTGGTCGACCTCGGCCGCGGTACCGCATGGCTGGATACGGGAACCCACGACAGCCTGTTGCAGGCCAGCCAGTTCGTGCAGGTCCTCGAACATCGTCAGGGTGTCAGGATTGCCTGCCTGGAGGAGATCGCGCTGCGGTTGGGCCTCATCACGCCTGCCCAGGCGTACGACCTCGGGCTGGGGCAGGCGAAGTCTGCGTACGGCCAGTACGTGATGCAGGTCGCTGCCTCCGCCGGTGCTGTGCCGCCGGCCTGAAACGGAGCCGTTGCGTACGCCGCCGGCATGACGCAGAGGCCGGCGTGATCGACGCATCAATCGGCATTCGGCCATGATGGCCGCGCGGACCGCCGACCGGATCGGCCAACCACACGACTGAGGAGCACACGATGGCCAAGAGCCTCAAGGAAGCCCGGCAGGATCTGGACGAGGAATACCGCAAGGTTCGCGAGGATCTCGAAGAAGTGCGGATGGCCATGATCGCCGTCGATCAGGCCGGCCCCGAAGACGACATCTACGACCGGCTGGACGCGCTGGAGAAAGCAGCCGGCAACGTCCGCACCGGCGGGCTGGTCGGCGGAGGAGCCAAGGGGCACCGAAAGGCGCTCGAGCGGTACCGCGAGATCGCCGGCCGCTGAGCTGGCCGGGGGGTGCATCTGGCCACTGACCGGGGGACATCTACCCTCGAGGCTCCCAACCCTCGGGCCCTCCGTGTTCCCCCACCATCGCCTCGAGCCGGCGGATCCGTTCGGCCATCGGCGGATGGGTGGCGAACATCTGCGCGAGCCCGGCGCCCCGGAACGGGTTGGCGATCATCAGGTGACTGGTACTCACGAGTCGGTCGTCCTGGCGCAGCGGCAGCGCCTTGGTACCGGCGTCCAGCTTTGCCAGCGCACTCGCGAGCCCTAGTGGATCCTGCGACAGTTGCGCGCCGGACTGGTCGGCTTGGTACTCCCGCGCCCGGCTGACCGCCAACTGCACGATGCCGGCAGCCAGCGGGCCCAGCAGCGCCAACAGCAGCGCACCGACGGGGTTACCGCCGCGTCCGCCGCTGCGGCCGCCGAACACTGCACCGAACATGGCCAGGTGGGCGAGATAGGTGATGACTGAGGCCATCGCCCCGGCCACCGAGGAGATCAGGATGTCCCGGTTGTAGACGTGTGAGAGCTCGTGCGCCAGGACGCCTCGCAACTCCCGGAGGGTCAGGATCTGCAGGATTCCCTCGGTGCAGCACACGGCAGCGTTGCGGGGGTTGCGCCCCGTGGCGAACGCGTTGGGCTGATTCGTCGGACTGATGTACAGCCGGGGCATCGGCTGACGTGCCTCGGTCGCCAACTCGCGGACGATCGCGAACATCTCCGGGGCCTGCGCCTGCGTGACCGGCTGGGCGCGCATCGCCCGCAACGCGATCTTGTCGGAGAAGAAATACGCGAAACCATTGAAAGCCACGGCCAGGACGACGGCGATGGCGAGCCCACTCCGCCCACCGATCCAACCGCCGGCCAGCACGATGAGCGCCGACATCGCTCCGAGCAGCAGGGCGGTCTTGAGCCCGTTGTAGTGACGCACGATCTCTCCTGAACGAACCCGAGCAGTGCCACCCAGTGAAACGTGATCCGTACGCTCGGCGTTCCCCGTCGACCGGTGGGCTCGCATGCTCATTGGGCCGGCGGGTCGCCAGCGACGCGGAGGACGGCTGCCTCCTTGGCCGACTCGCCCCGCGGGTCGTGGGCGGCCGGGGCGGGCACGGTCCACATCCACTCCCGCAGGCGATCCTTCTCGTGCGTCAGCTCCGTGACGTCGTATTCGCCGTACTCGAACTCAGGGCTCCAGAACAACGCATCGAACGGGCACACCTCGATGCAGATACCGCAGTACATGCACAAGGAGAAGTCGATGGCGAAGCGATCCAGCACGTTGCGCTGCCGGCTGCGCCGCCCGTCCGTCGCCGCCGGCGCGGTTTCCCGGTGCGAGTCGATGTAGATGCACCAGTCGGGGCACTCTCGGGCACAGAGCATGCAGACCGTGCAGTTCTCCTCGAGCAGGGCGATGACCCCCCTGGTTCGCGGCGGCAACGCGGGCAAGGTGCCCGGGTACGGCGTAGCGGTACGGCTCGCCAGTGTCCGTAGCGCGATGGCCAGCCCCCGGGCGAGGTGGCCGGAGCGATCCAACGGCTCACTCACCGGTCTCCTCCCGACCCCACTCACCCGGTTCCGGCACCCCGGGAGGGCGGATCCGGCGCCGCGGCGCCGCGGAGGCGTCGGACTCGCCGGGCTCCTTCGCGCCCGGCCAGGCCTTGACGACCCGGGCCGCGAGCACGAAGTCCTTACGCAGCGGATGACCCTCGAATCCGTCCGGCAACAACAACGGCAGCGGATCAGGGTGCCCGTCGAAGCTGACGCCGTACATCTCCGCTGTTTCGCGTTCGTGCCAGCCCGCGCCGCGGTGAATGGTCCTGACGCTGGCCAGCCGCGGCTTCTCGCGTGGCACCTGAGTCCGCAACAGCAGGTGCGTCATGGTGTCGGGATCGAGTACGTGGGCGACGATCGAGAAGCCGTCCTGGCCCACGTCCACACCGCTCAACCAATCCAGGTAAGTCAGTCCGTGCTCGTCGCGGGCGGTGCTGACGGCCCGCAGCCAGCCGACCGCGGGGACGTCGATGCACCACAGACCGTAGGCCTGGGCGGCCCGACCATCCAGCGCCGACGCCAAAGCTGCGGCCACCACATCGGCGGCGTTCATCGGCCCGCCCGAGGCGGCCGGAGTAGCGGCGTGGTGAACGGGGTCGCGCCCGTCGGAGCGGCCGACCGTGCGGTCTCCGTCGTGGTCTCCGTCGTGGTCTCGGCGGCGATCTTGGCCTGCAGCCGAAGGATTCCCTGCAGCAGAGCCTCGGGTCGTGGCGGGCAACCAGGGACGTAGACATCGATCGGGATCAGCTGGTCCACGCCCTTGGTCACCGAATACGAATCCCAGTACGGGCCGCCGCTGTTGGAGCAGGCACCAAAAGAGATGACGTACCGCCGTCCAGGCAGCTGCTCGTACAAGCGCTGGACAGCGGGCGCCATCTTGTCGGTGACAGTGCCGGACACCACCATGACGTCGGCCTCGCGAGGGCCGGTGGCGGTCGGGGTCACGGCGAGCCGACCGAAGTCGTCGCGGGTCATCGACGCAGCGACGAACTCGACAGCGCAGCAGGCAAGCCCGAGATTGAAGACCCACAAGGAGTACCGATCGCCCCAGTTCAGGACGAACTTGACCGGATCAGGCAGCACGCCGTCGCTTACGTCCGTGGAAACGAGCGCCATGCCGAGCAAATGTAGTCGGCGGCAGGGACGCGTGATGCGCGCCACCGGCGTTGTGCACTGCCGGGTGAGCCTGTCGGTCGTAGGGTGGGACAACCGAATGCCCAGAGGAGTCCCGACACCGCATGGCCAAGCAGGTCCAGCAGCTCGACCGGGTCGTGATCCGGTTCGCGGGTGATTCCGGCGACGGGATGCAGCTGGCCGGTGACCAGTTCACCAGCGAGACGGCCGTGTTCGGCAACGACCTGTCGACGTTGCCGAACTTCCCAGCCGAGATCCGGGCCCCTGCCGGCACTCTGCCCGGCGTGTCGTCGTTCCAGCTGCACTTCGCCGATCACGAGATCACAACCCCAGGCGATGCGCCCGACGTATTGGTCGCCATGAACCCGGCAGCGCTCAAGGCAAACCTGCCGGATCTGCCGGCCGGGCGGGACATCATCGTGAACAGCGACGAGTTCAGCGCCCGCAACCTCGCCAAGGTGGGCTACGCGTCAAACCCGCTCGACAACGACGCCCTGGACTCCTGGCGGGTGCACAAGGTTGCCCTCACGTCCATGACGATCGAAGCGCTGAAAGACACCGGGCTGGGCAAGAAGGAAGCGGCCCGGGCAAAGAACATGTTCGCCCTGGGCCTGCTGTCGTGGATGTATCACCGCCCGACCGACGGCACCCTGCGCTTCCTGGAGAAAAAGTTCGCGAAGCTGCCGCAGGTTGCTGCGGCCAACGTGGCGGCCTTCCGGGCCGGCTGGAACTACGGCGAGACCACTGAGTCCTTCGGCGTGTCCTACGAAATCAAGCCGGCGGTGATGAAGCCGGGCGTCTACCGGAACATCTCCGGCAATCTGGCGCTGTCCTACGGTCTTATCGCTGCGAGCCGACGATCCGGATTGCCGCTCTTCCTGGGCGCGTATCCGATCACTCCAGCCAGCGACATCCTGCACGAGCTGTCCAAGCACAAGGCGTTCGGCGTACGCACCTTCCAGGCCGAGGACGAGATCGCCGGCATCGGTGCCGCGCTCGGTGCCGCGTTCGGCGGCGCGCTCGCGGTGACGACGACGTCCGGTCCGGGCCTCGCCTTGAAGTCCGAGACGATCGGCCTGGCGGTGTCCCTCGAGCTGCCGCTGGTGATCTGCGACATCCAACGTGGTGGGCCCTCCACCGGTCTGCCCACGAAAACGGAGCAGACCGACCTGCTTCAGGCCATGTTCGGACGCAACGGCGAAGCGCCGGTGCCCATCGTCGCCGCGCAGTCTCCCGGCGACTGTTTCGACGCCGCGATCGAGGCCGTCCGGATCGCGCTGACGTACCGGACCCCTGTCTTTCTGCTCTCCGATGGATACCTGGCCAACGGGTCCGAGCCCTGGTCCATCCCGGACCTGGACCGCCTGCCCCAGCTGACTGCGGACTTCGCCGTCGCCACCGACGAGCCTTTCCTCCCGTACGAGCGGGATCCCGAAACCCTCGCCCGGCCCTGGGCCGTTCCTGGAACCGCAGGCCTTGAGCACCGGATCGGCGGCTTGGAGAAGGCCGACAAGACCGGTGAGATCTCCTACGATCCCGCCAACCACGCCCTGATGGTGGGGCTGCGGCAGTCCAAAGTGGACAGGATCGCGCAATCCATCCCGCCGCTGCAGGTCGACGACCCGAGCGGGGTGGCGCGGGTGGTCGTTCTCGGCTGGGGATCGACTCACGGTGTCATCGACGCGGCCTGCCACCGGGTGCGCCGGCGCGGTATCCCGGTCGCTCAGCTGCACCTGAGGCATCTCAACCCGTTCCCGGCAGACCTCGGCGGCCTGCTCCGAAGCTACGACCGGGTCGTTCTGCCCGAGTTGAATCTCGGACAGCTGGCGCTGTTGCTGCGCGCCCGGTACCTCGTCGACGTGATCGGCATCAACCAGGTCAGCGGGATGCCCTTCCGGGCCGCAGATCTCGAAGACTCGCTCTGGGACATCCTGCAAGGAGTCGATACATGAGCCTCGACAGCGTCAGCCTTGATGTGGACCTTCGGGCGCTGGCCGGCGTACCCAAGACGGAGGTTGCCCAGAAGGCCAAGGACTTCAAGACCGACCAGGAGGTCCGCTGGTGTCCCGGCTGCGGCGACTACGTGATCCTGGCTGCCGTACAGGGCTTTCTGCCCGAACTCGGCCTGCGCCGGGAGAACATCGTGTTCGTCTCGGGCATCGGTTGCTCCAGCCGCTTTCCGTACTACATGAACACGTTCGGGCTGCACTCCATTCACGGCCGGGCACCGGCGATCGCTAGCGGGCTGGCCGCCTCGCGTCCGGACCTGTCGGTGTGGGTCGTGACCGGCGACGGCGACGCGCTGTCGATCGGCGGCAACCACCTGATCCACGCGCTGCGCCGAAATGTGAACCTGACCATCCTGCTCTTCAACAACAGGATCTACGGTCTGACGAAGGGCCAGTACTCGCCGACGTCAGAGATCGGCAAGATCACCAAGTCCACCCCGATGGGCTCCTTGGACTTCCCGTTCAACCCCGTCTCGGTCGCACTCGGCGCGGAGGCGACCTTCGTGGCCCGGACCATCGACTCCGACCGTGCCCACCTCACGTCGGTGCTGCGCGCCGCGGCCGCCCACGAAGGCACCGCACTGGTGGAGATCTACCAGAACTGCAACATCTTCAACGACGGCGCGTTCGACAGCCTCAAGGATCCGGAGACGCGCGGGCAGTGGTTGATTCCGCTGGAGCACGATGCACCGATCCGTTTCGGTGCGGACGGGTCGCTGTGTGTCGTGCGTCGCGACGGCGATCTGTGCGTGGTCCGGACGGATTCGGTGGACGCGGCAGAGGTCGTCGTGCACGACGCCGAAGCGGACAACCCGTCGCTGGCTTTCGCCTTGTCGCGGCTGCCCGGTCAGGATCTGCGCTACACACCGGTGGGAGTGTTTCGCTCCGTTCGGCGCCCGACGTACGACCGGCTGATGGCTGACCAGATCGCGCAGGCGGAACTGACCGGGGACGCCGACCTCGGCGCCCTGCTGCGCGGCCAGGACACCTGGACCGTGCCGGCTACGGCCTCGGCGTGACCTTCAGGATGACGTTCTCATTACCGATGTTGGACGTCGTGATGTACAGCGAGCCGTCCGTCCCGAGCTGGGCCGTGCGCAGCCGCCCGTAGGTGCCGGTGAACTCGGGGATGAGTTCTTCGCTGGTGAGTTGCCCCTTGCCGTCGAACGTCAGTCGCAGTAACGACTCGCCCTGCAACTGCGCGACGACCAGGGACCCGTTCCAGGACTTCCACTGCGGACCGACGAGGAACGTTCCTCCGGACGTCGCGCCCGTCGGCCCCGAGCTCCACACTGCGGGCTTGGCGTTCGGGAACTTCACGAGGTCCGTCATGGGCACGGATTCGTCGTAGATCGCGCCGGCACCGTCCGGATCCCAGCCGTAGTTCCTGGCGGGCAGCACGATGTTGACCTCGTCCTCGATGGCCGGGCCGTGTTCGACGTTGAACATCTGCCCGTTCGGCCGCAGGGCTAAGCCCTGGGGGTTGCGGTGCCCGTAGTTGAATATCAGCCGCGTCCTGGGGTTCTCGTCATTGATGTACGGATTGCCAGCGGCCGGAGCACCGGTCATGGCATTGATCCGGAGGATCTTGCCCCCGAGGGAGTTCAGGTTCTGCGGCACGGTTCCGGTGGCGGTGTCCCCGGTGCTCACCATCAGGGCCCCGGTGTCGTCAAAACGGAGCCGGCAGCCGCCGTGCCGGCCACTGCTCGTGCTGACCGGCAGATTGCCCAGCAAGGGGTCGGCCACGCGAGTGGCCTTCGTGTACGCGGCATTGACGGTCCACGCGATGATCTGGATCTCTTTGTCGCTGCCGGCCTGATGGCCCTGGCAGGTGTAGAAGCGCCGGTTGCCGGTGAAGTGCGGGTCGAGCACCAGTCCCATCAGCCCCGTCTCACCGATCGTGTACAGGTCGCTGAAGTCGGCGGTCAAGCTGGCCACGGTGCCGTTCACCCGACGGACCGACAGGCCCCCGCTGCGCTCGTC
>JACCXW010000028.1 GCA_013696785.1 Geodermatophilaceae bacterium
GAGGTAGTCGGTGAACAGGATCTTCGCGATCGCCACGATGTTGCCGCCGTCGCCGTTCGCGGCGGCCAGGCCCTCGACCGGTGCGTCGGCGACGGCACGGCCGATCCCGGCGCCGACAAGCGCCGCGAACGCGACGCCGGCCACGATCGCCGCCTGCCGCTGGCCGCGCAACGTCTCCACCACCGAGTCCGAGGACTCGCGCCCGACCAGCATCAGGACGAAGAGGAACAAGATCATGATGGCGCCGGTGTAGACGATGATCTGCACCGCGCCGAGGAACGGTCCCTGCTGGACGAAGTAGAAGACGCCCAGCCCCAACATGGTCAGAATCAGCCACAGCGCGGAGTGCACGGCGTTGCGGCTGAACACCATTCCGAGTGCTCCGGCCAGGGCCACCGGTCCGACGATCCAGAACGTCACGGCCTCGCCGGTGGACACGGCATCGGCAGCAAGGACGGCCACGTCGTTCACGCCCGCACCTCACTGTCCTCGTTCGGAGCGTCCACGGACTGCGTTGCCACGTCCACCTCGGCCGGCGCATCCGCACGCAAGTAGTAGTCCTGCTCGGTCTCACCGAGTCGCATCGGATGCGGCGGCTGCTCCATGCCGGGCAGCAGCGGTGCCATCAGCTGCTCCTTGGTGTAGATCAGGTTCTGCCGGTTGTCGTTGGCCAACTCGTAGTCGTTGCTCATCGTCAGCGAGCGGGTCGGGCAGGCTTCGATGCAGAGTCCGCAGAAGATGCACCGGAGGTAGTTGATCTGGTAGATCGCCCCGTAGCGCTCACCTGGGGAGTAGCGCGCCTCCTCGGTGTTCCAGCCGCCCTCGACGTAGATCGCGTCGGCCGGGCAAGCCCACGCGCACAACTCGCAGCCCACGCACTTCTCCAGCCCGTCCGGATGCCGGTTGAGCACGTGCCGACCGTGGTATCGAGGCGCGGTCGGGCGCTTGTCCTCCGGGTACTTCTCCGTCGTGACCTTCTTGAACATCTGCGCGAAGGTCAATCCGAAGCCCGCCAGCGGCTTGGGCAGGATCGGCACGTCAGACCTCCTCGTCATCGTCGGTCGGTGACGCGGTAGGCGGGGACGAGTTGGCTGTGGCGGCACCAACCCGGGCGACCCCACGCCCAGCGGCGACCCTAATGGGGACGATGAGGTCCATGGGCGGGATCGGGTACGACGTCGTGGGCTGTTCGGGGACTATGCCGTACAGGGTCTCCTCGTCCTCCGCCTCCACCGGCTTGTCCGGCAGCAGCAGTAACACGATGAGGACGACGCCCAGCGGGATGCCGACGAAGAGGATGGATTGGACGAAGCTCCAGTCGTACTCACGGGACAGTGTCCGCAGCGATGCCACCACGACGATCCAGAGCAGCCCGACCGGGACGAGCACCTTCCAGCCGAACTGCATGAACTGGTCGTAGCGCAGCCGCGGCAGTGTCCCGCGCAGCCAGATGAACACAAAGATGAACGCGAAAACCTTGCCCAGGAACCAGATGATCGGCAGCCAGCCCTCGTTGGCGCCGGCCCAGAGCGTGCCCAGGCCGAACGGCGCCCGCCAGCCGCCGAGGAACAATGTCGTGGCCAGCGCCGAGACGGTGACGATGTTGATGTACTCGGCCAGGAAGAACAGCGCGAACTTCAACGAGCTGTACTCGGTATGGAAGCCACCGACCAGTTCCGACTCCGCCTCCGGCAGGTCGAACGGAGCCCGGTTCGTCTCCCCCACCGCGGCGATGAAATAGATGACGAAGGAGACGAACAGCGGCGCGACGAGCCACACGCTCTCCTGCGATGCCACGACCTCGGACGTGGACAGGGATCCGGCGTACAGGAAGACCGGGACGATCGCCAGGCCCATCCCGATCTCGTAACTGATCAGCTGCGCCGCCGAGCGCAGACCCCCGAGCAGGGGGTACGTCGAACCGGAGGCCCAGCCGGCCAGCACGATGCCGTACACACCCATCGAGGAGCAGGCGAGGACGATAAGGACGCCGACGGGTACGTCGGTGAGCTGCAGCGGGGTGCGTTCGCCGAAGATGGAGACCTCCGGGCCGAGCGGGATGACAGAGAAGGCCAGGAACGCCGGGATCGCCGCGATGATCGGAGCCAGGAAGTAGACCGGCTTGTCGGCGAGCGCCGGCATGATGTCCTCTTTGAAGGCCAGCTTCAGCCCGTCGGCGAGGCTCTGCAACAGCCCCTGCGGGCCGGCGCGGTTCGGCCCGATCCGCTGTTGCATGCGGCCGACCACGCGACGCTCCAGCCAGATGGTGAACAGCGTCATCACCACCAGGATCGCGAAGATCGCCACGACCTTGATGAGCACGATCCACCAGACGTCATGCCCGAAGTCCGCCAACGTAGGCATTAGAGCGCCGCCTTAATAATCTGCACGATGTCACCGGGGACAGCGCCGAGACCGGAGCGTACGGCGGAGCCCGCAGACTTCATCGGAACCCACACCACCCGATCGACCATGGCCGTGACGACGAGTGGCAGCGTGATGGAGCCGTGCCGGCCGGTGACGGTCACCGGGTCGCCGATGGCGGCACCGATCTCGAGCGCCGTGGCCGCGGACAACCGGAGCACGGGCCGGCGAGCAGTCCCGGCCAGGTTCGGCTCGCCATCCTGCAGGGAAGCGTCATCCAAGAGCATCCGCCAGGAAGCGAGCACAGCTTGTCCGATGTCTATTTGCCGGCTGCTCGCCGGCGCAACCAATACTGGTCCCGGCTCTCGTAGGGCACCGCCTCCCGCACTTCGTGCGGACTCGCCCGACCTGCGGTCGGGATTGTGTGCCGTACTCAACAACCTCAGCTCGGCCATGGCGGCCTCCGGGGTGGGCAGTCCTAGGTCGGTTCCCATTTCCTCGGCGAGGCCGTGCAGGACCCGGCCGTCGGGGAGCGCGCCGGTCCCGCGCAGCGTCTCGACGAACGGACGCCGGCGGCCTTCCCAGTTCAGGTAACTGCCCGACTTGTGCACCGCCGGAGCGACCGGCAGCACGACGTCGGCCCGCTGGGTCACCGCTGAGTGCCGGATCTCCAGGCTGACCACGAAGCCGACCGCATCCAGTGCGGCCAGTGCCGCGACCGGATCGGCCACATCGGCCGGGTCGACGCCACCGACGACGAGGCCAGCGAGCGCGCCCTCCCGGGCGGCCGCCAGGATGCCCGCGGTGTCCCGTCCGGCCGTGGTCGGCAGATTGCCGGCCCAATGGGCACGCAAAGCCGTGCGCGCTTCGTGGTTGTCGCTGCGGTGACCGCCCGGCAACAGCCCAGGCAGCAGACCGGCCTCGATGGCGCCGCGTTCGCCGGCGCGTCGCGGTACCCACGCGAGCTTCGCGCCGGTGGTGTGCGCCAGGTGCGCGGCCATGTCGAGGGCACCGGGGAACTCGGCGGCGCGTTCGCCGACAAGG
Organism: Geodermatophilaceae bacterium; assembly: GCA_013696785.1. Lineage (GTDB taxonomy): Bacteria > Actinomycetota > Actinomycetes > Mycobacteriales > Geodermatophilaceae > JACCTY01. The sequence continues at coordinate 3,409 of JACCXW010000028.1, forward strand.
ATGACAGCCCCGGACTGACCGATCGCCGAAGCGGCCAGCGCCCCGGGCCCGCCGGCACTGCCGTCGGCCAGCGCGCCGAGGACCCGAGCCTCGGAACCGGGCGGCGTCAGCAGCACAGTGCCGCCCATCTTCGCCGTACCGGCGCTGGCAAACGGGGCGACCGCAAAGACGGCCAGTCCGCTCGCCCGGTGTGCCTTGCGCAGCCGCAAGAAAACAATCGGCGACTCCTCCTCCGGCTCCAAGGCGACGAGCAGGACGGCGGGGGCAGCCTCGAGATCGGCGTACGTGACGTCGCCGGCCCGACCCGCGACCGAGGCGACGAGGAACGCAGCCTCCTCCTCGGAGTGCGCCCGGGCCCGCATGTCGACGTCGTTCGTCCGGAGCACGACCCGGGCGAACTTGCTGTAGGCGTAGGCGTCCTCCAGCGTGAGCCGCCCACCGGGCAGGACCCCGACGCCACCTGCATCCGTGGCCACCCGCAAGCCCTCGGCCGCGCGCTCCAACGCCTCCGGCCAGGAGGCGGCAACCAGCTCACCGGTCTGCTCGTCACGGACCAACGGATTGAGGATGCGGTCGGTCTCGGTGGCGTACGCGAACGCCCATCGCCCCTTGTCGCAGTTCCACTCCTCGTTGACCGCAGGGTCGTTCAGCGCCATGCGGCGTAGGACGGCGCCGCGGCGGTGGTCGGTGCGGATGGCGCAGCCCGACGCGCAGTGCTCGCACAC
>JACCXW010000143.1 GCA_013696785.1 Geodermatophilaceae bacterium
CGGCGGCGGGCACCTGTTCCTGCTGGAGGAGCCCGCGTACTCGGCTGCCGTCATCGCCCGGTTTCTCGCCGCCGACTAGCGCGAACCTGGTCTGTGGCGGAGCGGGGCCGAGGAGATCGACGGCGACGCGGGCAGCGACCGCCTGTACGGGCAGGGCGGCAACGACGAGATCGACGGCCAGAGCGGCAACGACCTCCTCGACGGCGGGGGCGGCCTCGACGACCTCGACGGCGAAGCCGGCAACGACACTTGTATCAACGGCGAGAACGTGGACGACTGCGAAAACTGAGCGACGGCTTCGGCCGCTCGCACACTGCCAGCCGCCTGGCCTGATACGGCCGATTACTCTCCGCAATTGAGTCGTTACGGAGACATCTTCGACGTCAGGCCTGTCATGTCCTCTGCGCGCAGCACGTCAGCCCAGTCACCACGCGACGTTCGTCAGCCAGCAGGCCGGCACAGGCATCGGACCGCCGTTCGGGCCGGCTCGGGTATCGCCGCGCTGATCGGGGCGACAACCCTGCTGCTCCTGGGTGCGCCCGGCAACGCGGTCAGCGCCGACAGGAGCGACGTGGCGCCGCCCGGAGTGACTTTCGCGGCAGGAGGTCCACGCAGCGACACGATCTTCGACCTCAACGCCAGGCCCGAGTCCACCACTCGCCGGCTGGATGCCTCGATCGAAGTGGGGCTGCGCTTCGTCCCGCGCGTCGACGGTTCGATCGCCGGCATCCGCGTCTACCGCCCGGACGGTGAGACCGGGAACCAGTCGGCGACCATCTGGACGGATAGCGGGGCGTCCCTGGCCTACATCGGGTTACCTCCGACGAGCGGCGCCGGCTGGCTGTACGTCGACCTGGGCAAGCCGGTTCAGGTGCAACGCAACGAGGAGTACGTGGTCTCCTACCACACCGCCTACGGCTACGTCGCCGACGAGGGATACTTCTCCTCCGCGGTGGTGACGCCTGGTGGCCTCGTCCACCCGGCACTGGCAGGAGACCAGGTCGACCGGCGCAACGGCGTCTTCCGCTACAGCAACCGGAACGTTTTCCCCTACCGAACGCATCAATCGACGAATTACTGGGTCGACGTCGCCTTTGTCGCCGGGTACCACTCTGCGACAACGACCGGCTTCTCCTCTCCGACCCCGTCCTGTCCCCTGTCGTGCACTCCGCCCACCTCGACGAGCCCCACGATCACTCCGAGCAGCACCATCACCTGCCTGGTCACCTGCCCGCCGTGCCCTCACACGTGCAATCCGCCGACGCCGACCACCCGACACTGACCCCGACGAGCCAACCACTCACGCTTCCCCCCGACCCGCACAGGTAACGGTCAATGCCCCAGCGGATGCGGCTCGTGCCCGGCTGAGAGCAGGAAGCGGTCCCGCCACGACACGTGCTCGGGCAGCGGCAGCGGGTCGCGGTAGAACCCGAGCGATCGCCACGTCGCGGCATCCGGTGCGGTCAGCTCCCACAGCGGGCGGGCCAGCTCCTCGGTGAGTGGGCAGGCCGTCGACCCGAGATACGTCGCGACATAGTGCGCGAGCAGGGAGCGGTCGATCGTGATCCGGCGCAGGTAGTCCCGCACCGACACATCGCCGTAGCTGAAGTGGACGACGTTGTCGCCGTCGCCGTCGCCGACTTGTCGGGCCGCCGCACAGGCAGCATCGGCGATGCGCCTGATGCTGTCCTGCGGGTTCGCGCCGAGCAGATCACCGTCGAAGCTGTCAGGCCCGGCCTCTGTCGTCGTGCGGCCGGCCAGCATGTCGGGTACCCACGCGTCGTCGTAGGCGTACCGCTCGACGAGTTGCCACAGCGGGGCCGCCTCGTCGGCGCCGGGTACGTCGAACAGCGGCGGGATGACGATCTCTCGATCCTTGTCGCGAATGCGACCGAGCACCTCGACCAACACCACCTCGGCCATCACGAACAGCTCTGCGTCGCGCAGCATCCGACTCCCCAGTTCCTCGCCTCGCCGCGTGAACCTACCTGCACGCCCACCCATGGCCAGGAAGCCTCTCGAGTCAGCGCGTCGAGTCGCGGGTCGTAGGTTTGGCGGCATGGGAACAGCGCTGGCAGGCAAGGTCGCATTGGTGGCCGGAGCGACCCGTGGAGCGGGCCGTGGGATCGCCGTACAACTCGGTGCTGCGGGCGCGACCGTCTACGTCACCGGGCGATCGAGCGGCTCGCAGCGATCGGAGATGGACCGGCCGGAGACGATCGAGAGACCGCTGCTCT
>JACCXW010000154.1 GCA_013696785.1 Geodermatophilaceae bacterium
CAATGGAGCTCATGGCGGCCGGTACCTGGCGCAACGCTGGCGTACTCGGTCCGGAGGCGTTCGACCCGGTTCCGTTCCTCGATCTGCTGACGGCGTACGGGTCGCCTTGGCACCAGCGCGAGCTGGGGTAGATAGCACAGCACCAGCGCGAGTTGGGGTAGATAGCACAGCACCAGCGTTACGGGTACCCAATGAGTGGGTCAGCCTGCGGCCACCCCGGCGACGGCGCGCTCCAGGATGCTCAAGCCCTCGTCGAGCAGGTCGTCCTCGATCACCAGCGGTGGAAGCAGCCGAAGCACGTTGCTATCGGTACCGCAGGTGAGGACGACGAGGCCCTGTTTGTGACAGGCCGCCACTGCCACCGTCGTCGCCGGGTCCGGCCGGCCGGTCCTCGGGTCGCTGAACTCGACCGCGAACATGGCGCCGCGACCGCGCACATCTCCGACGACCGCGTACTTGTTCGCCAACGCACCCAGCCGGCTCAGCAGGGTCTTGCCGATCGTGGTTGCGCAACTGGGCAGGTCCAGCGCCTCGATCGTCTCGATGGCGCCTAGTGCAGCCGCGCACGACACGGGGTTTCCGCCGTAGGTGCCGCCGAGTCCGCCGACGTGCGGAGCGTCCATCAGGTCCGCGCGACCAGTGACGGCGGCCAGCGGCAGGCCGCCGGCCAGCGCTTTCGCTGTGCAGATCAGATCGGGTACCACGCCCTCGTGCTCACATGCGAACATCGCTCCCGTACGCCCGAACCCAGTCTGGATCTCATCGGCGACGAAGACGATCCCGTGCTTGGAGCAGTGATCGGCCAACTGCGGCAGGAAACCGTGTGCGCGGGCACGATGGACCCGCCCTCGCCCTGGATGGGTTCGATCACGAGACAGGCGACGTCCTCCGCACCGACCTGCTTGTCGATCACTTCGATGACACGATCGGCCGCGTCCGCGCCGCTGAGCCCGTGCGGTAGGGGTAGGACGTCGGCGCGCGGTAGACCTCCGGAGCGAACGGTCCGAACGACCGCTTGTACGGCATGGATTTCGCCGTCATCGCCATCGTGAGGTTCGTGCGGCCGTGGTACCCGTGCTCGACGGCGACCACCGCCTGCCGACCCGTGGCCGCCCGCGCGATCTTGACCGCGTTCTCCACCGCCTCGGCGCCGGAATTGAACAGCGCGGAGCGCTTCTCGTGGGTGCCCGGGGTGAGCCGGGCGAGGGCCTCGCAGACCTCGAGGTACCCCTCGTACGGCGTGATCATGAAGCAGGTGTGCGTGAAGTTGGCCACCTGCTCGCGCACCCGTCGTACGACATTGGGGTCGGCATGCCCGATGCTCACCACCGCGATGCCGGCACCGAAGTCGATCAACGCGTTGCCGTCCACGTCGGTCAGCAGCGCTCCGGACGCCTTGACTACGAACACCGGCAGCATGACTCCGACACCGCGGGCCACCGCCGCCGTACGCCGGTCGAGCAGGGCACGGGAACGGGGGCCGGGAATCTCGGTGACCAGCCGCGGCGAAACATGCCCCTCACCAACGAGATCAGCCATGGCGGGTACGATAACGCGCCGAATTCGTCCTTGCGAGGGGTTGGAGACAACGGATTCCGCAGATATACCGCGGCCGCAGCGATGGCGGCGTGGGACGAGGAGTACCTGACCGGCAAGCAGATGTCCCGCGCACAAGTGCGGGCACTGGCCACGGGTCGCTACGACGCGCACACCGGGTGAGGCGCAGTCATCGGGTGAGGCTGCGGATCAGATCGGCGTACGCCGACCAGCCACGCGTCAGCTCCGCCCGGTCTCCGAACTCGATGTCCTCGTCCCGGTACGGCGGGGCCATCGTCGTACCCGTCAGCGTCCACTCCCCCGTGGACCTGGCGCCCTGCCAGACCCCGGCGGGAACGGCGAGCTGCGGGCGTTGGAGCGGATCCAGGACAGCGGTCTCGGCGGCGCCGCCGGGGTGCAGCAGCAGAACGTCCAGCGGGGCGCCGGCGTGGAAGTGCCACAGCTCGGGGCCGGGCAGGCGGTGCAGAGCGGAGAAATCGCCGGCGGCGAGCAGGTAGAGAATCGCGCTTGACCGCTCGTCGGCGTAGGTCCGGCGGAACAGACCGCCCTCCCCCGGCAGCGGCTCGAGCTGCAGCCGATGCGCCAGTTCCGCGGCGTCCATCAGCCGACCTCCGTTGGTTGCGCGTCCGGGTCCATCAGCCGGTGGCCAGCCGGGCCGCGCGCTCACGCACCTCGGCCCGGGCGGCCGGCTCGTCGACTGTGAGGCAGACCCCGTCGGCGACCACCTGGCGGCCGGCCACCCAGGTGTCGCGGACGTGCTGCGAACCGGCCGACCACACCAGGTGGGTCAACAGGTCGGCGTCGCTCTCGACCGGGATGAACGCGACGTCGTCGGTGTCGATGTGGCAGAAGTCGGCCCACCGCCCCGTTTCCAGAACGCCGATGTCGCTGCGCCCGAGCGCAGCGGCACTGCCTTCGGCGGCCAGCCAGAACGCGTCTGTCGCGGACAGCGCGGCGGCGTCGAGCGCACTCAGTCGGGCCAGCTGGGCGGCCAGCCGGATCTCCTCCCACAGGTCGAGGTTGTTGTTGGACGCAGGCCCGTCGGTACCCAGACCGACCCTGATGCCGCGTTGGAGCATCCCGGCCAGCGGCGCGATCCCCGAGGCCAGCTTGGCATTGCTCTGCGGGCAGTGCGCCACGCTCACGTCGTACTGGGCCCAGAGGTCGAGGTCGGCGTCGCTCATCCATACGCAGTGCGCGGCCAGTACCCGGCCCCCGAGGATCCCGTTGTCGGCGAGGAGCCGGGGCACGGAGACGCCGTGCTCCCGTTCCAGCTCTGCCGCTTCGCCCTGCGTCTCGGCGACGTGGATGTGCAGCAGCATCCCGTGCTCCCGGGTCAGATCCGCGGCCCGGCACAGGATGTCCAACGGCACGGTGTACGCCGCGTGCGGGCCGATGCCCACCTCGACGTACGCGTCGCTGCGGAGCCGCTCGGCGTGCCGGGTGGCTCGATCCAACTGCTCGTCCAGGCTGCCCATGTGCTCCCAGCCGGGGGCCGCCAGCAGCGGTGACATCACCACCGCCCGTGCACCTGACTCGTGCACGGCATCGACCACCGCGTCGGCGTACATGTACATCTCGACGCTCGTCGTGATCCCGCTGCGCAGCATCTCCGCGCTGGCCAGCCTCATGGCCGCACGGACGTCGTCAGCGGTGAGCCGGCCCTCCCGCGGCCACATGACCTCGCTCAGCCAGCGGTCCAACGGAAGTCCCTCGCCGATCCCGCGAAACAGCGTCATCGGCGAGTGGGCATGCGCGTTGACCAGCCCCGGGCTGACCAAACCGGGGAGCTGGGTCTCGGGCACATCCGACGGCGGGGCGTCCGCGGCCGGCCCGACCCACGCGATGCGGCCGTCGTCCACATCCAGCACGGCGTCGCGGAATACGGTGCCGGCGCGGTCGCCGAGCACCACCGCCCCGGCCCGATACCGCCGCCTCTCGGTCACTTTGCCCATCGAGTGGCCACGGCAAGCGCCGACATGTCCGGTTCGCGGGGCCAAGGCGGGGGCAAAGCCGTGTCGAGCGGTGGGGTCACGGGAGGTCGCCGCGGTCGAGCCGAATGACACGGGACTCGGTGACGATCGCCGTGACCAGCGGGTACGGCGTCACATCGAACGCCGGGTTGAGCGCCTCGGTGCCCAGTGGCGCCGTACGCCGCCCCGAGAAAGAGAGCACCTCGCCACCGGCACGGTTCTCGATGTCCACGTCGGTACCGCTTTTCGTCTCTAAGTCCACGGTGGACTCAGGAGCTACCACGACGAACGGGATACCCGCTGCCCGCGCACCCAGGGCATGCGCGTACGTACCGATCTTGTTGATCACGTCGCCATTGGCACAGATCCGGTCCGCACCCAGCACGACGGCGTCGACCTGACCTCGGACCATGAGAAACGGCCCGGCCGAGTCGGTGACGAGCCGATGTGCGATGCCGCTCTCGCGCAGCTCCCAGGCAGTCAACCTGGCGCCCTGCAACAGCGGGCGGGTCTCGGACACGAGTACGTCGGTCAGCTGCCCGCGTTCGTGCAGGCTACGCACGGCGGCCAGTGCGGTGCCGTACTCGACGGTCGCCAACCCGCCGGTGTTGCAATGGGTCAGGACGCGGATCCGATCCCCGGCCAGTTCTTGCAGCAGATCCGCCCCACGACGGCCCATCTCGTACGACGCTGCGAGCTCAGCATCCCGGATCGTCAACGCCTCGGCGAGGACCGCGGCCGGACCGGCCGGCAGGTACGCCGCGGCTCGGTCTACTCCCCACGCCAGGTTGACGGCTGTGGGGCGGGCGGCTCTGATCCGGCGTACGGCATCGTCGACATCGATGCCGAGCTCGTTCCCTAGCCTCGCTGCCAACGCCACACCCATCGCGCCGGCGACGCCGAGCGCGGGTGCACCACGAATGGCCAGCCTTCTGATCGCGTCGATCAGAAGGTCCACTGTGGACAGTGACAGGAAGCGGACCTCGTCCGGCAGCACGGTCTGGTCGACGATCAGCGGACATCCGTCGACCCAGTCGATGGTCCGCATGACGCCCACCCTAGGCGCGACCACCAACCGAACTGCACTCGCGCTAAGGTCCGTCGATGTGAGCGACATGCCAGCCACACGCACGGACGCAACGCCGGTGATGCGGCCGCACGTGGTCGCGTTCGACGTGAACGAGACGATCGTGTCCCTGGAGCCGGTGCGGGCGCGGCTGGTAGCAGCCGGGCAGCCGCCCGGAACCCTCGAGCTCTTCTTCGCCCGCACCCTGCAGCATTGTTGCGCGCTCGCGACGGTGGGCGAATGGCGGCCGTTTCGCGATGTCGCCCGGGCGGCACTGCAGCAGAGCACGGATCTGCCCGACGGCGAGATCGGCCACGTGCTTGCAGCGTTCGCTGAGCTGCAGCCGCAGCCTGACGTGGAGCCGGCATTCCAACGGCTCGCCGGCAGTGGGATCAGGATCGTCGCGCTCACGCACGGGCCGGCGTCCACGGCGACCTCGATGCTCGACCGCACGGGGTTGGGCCGTTATGTCGAGCACGTCATCAGCAGCGAGACGGTTCGCACGTTCAAGCCCGCGCGGGCGGCATATCTGTATGCCTGTGCGGTCTGCGACGTCGATCCGGCCCGGATGGCGCTCGTCGCGGCGCACGCCTGGGACTGTCATGGGGCCCGGCGGGCCGGCATGGTCACGGGCTGGGTATCGCGGCTGGAACGAAGGATTCCCGACATCTACGTGCCCGCCGACATCGTGGGCAGCACGCTCGTGGACGTCGCGGACGGTCTGATCGGCCTGTCCGAGTGAACCCGCGTCGACGCTGGCAACCGACCCTACGGTAGCGTAACCTACGTATCCGTAACCTCGTCGCCGAGATCAGGAGAGTTCGTGAGTTCCATACCCACCGACACCGCGCTGCTGCACGACCTCGAGCCCGTCGTTGCCGAGAACCTGGAGCGGCATCTCAAGCTGGCCAAGGAATGGCACCCGCACGACTACGTGCCGTGGAGCGAGGGCCGCGACTTCGCCTTCCTCGGTGGTCAGGACTGGGCCGCGGAGCAGTCCCGCCTCGATCCGGTCGCCAAGGTCGCCATGATCACCAATCTGCTCACCGAGGACAACCTGCCCTCCTACCACCGGGAGATCGCCACCCAGTTCGGGCAGGACGGCGCATGGGGAACCTGGGTCGGGCGGTGGACAGCCGAGGAGGGCCGACACGCGATCGCGCTGCGCGACTACCTCGTGGTGACCCGCGGCGTCGACCCGGTCGAGCTGGAGCGGGCCCGGATGGGCTACATGACCGCCGGATACGACTCCGGCGACAAGTCGGCGCTCGACGCCGTCGTCTACGTCTCCTTCCAGGAGCTGGCGACCCGGGTGTCTCACCGCAACACAGGCAAGGCAACCGGCTGCCCGATCGCCGAGCAGCTGCTGTCACGGATCGCGACCGACGAGAACCTGCACATGGTCTTCTACCGCAACATCGTCGCGGCGGCCCTGGATCGCGCACCGGACGAGACGATGAAGTCCATCGCCAACGAGGTGATGAACTTCGAGATGCCCGGGGCGACGATGGCGGGGTTCACCCGCAGCGCGGTGACGATCGCCAAGGCCGGCATCTACGACCAGCGGCTGCACCACGACGAGGTCATCATGCCGATCCTGCGGCACTGGGACATCTTCGAGCGCGAGGACTTCAGCGGCGACGGGTCGCGTGCCCGGGACGAACTCGCGGTCTTCTTGAAGGGTCTCGACGAGCAGGCATCCCGTTTCGTCGATCGCCGCGAGCAGCAACGCGCCCGGGTCGCCGCCCGCGACGGGAGCAGATCCGCCTAGCGGCCGTCAGCCGTCCCACTCCGAGAGTGGCGCGCAATGCCAGCGCCAACCCGACTGCCGCTCCCGGCCGGGTAGGTCGACCGTCCGTTCGCCCACAGCAACGTCTGCCACGGATCCGTGTCCGTCGGCGCCCACGGGAACATCCGGCGCAGGATGGCCTCGCCGGACGGCGCGAAGTCGACGCCGAGCCTGGCCGCCGCGTCCGCGGTGTGGATGACGATCTCGTCGCAAGCGCTGCCCGCGAAGCCGCTTGCGTCCGGAAGGCCGAACGGGTGCCAGCCGCGGTCTTCCGGCTCGGCGGCGTCCA
>JACCXW010000162.1 GCA_013696785.1 Geodermatophilaceae bacterium
GGTGCGGAACTGCGCCAGGTCACCGGCGGGATGCTCGTGCAGCAGCCGGATCTGCTCGACGCGGATGGCGATTACACGGCCGGCTGGACGCTCGCGGTCGGCAACGCGGTCGACGAGGCGACGCTGGAGGACCTGCGGTTCGCCTGGCGGGCCATCCGATCGGTGCGCTCCAACGCGATCCTGCTCGCGTCCGGCGGCGCCACCGTGGGGATCGGCATGGGCCAGGTGAACCGGGTGGATGCCGCCTGGCTGGCGGTGAACCGGGCCGGAGATCGGGCCCGCGGGGCGGTGGCCGCCGGCGATGCGTTCTTTCCCTTCCCGGACGGACTTCAGGTGCTGCTCGACGCCGGTGTGAGGGCGGTCGTCCAGCCGGGCGGTTCGGTCCGCGATCCTGAGGTGCTCGCGGCGGCTGCGGCGGCCGGCGTACCGGTCTATCTCACCGAGACGCGCCACTTCACACATTGAGTGATGTGCGGTCTGCGAGACTCGGCGCCGTGACTGCGACCATCATGGACGGGCGGGCGACCGCCGCCTCCATCAAGGCCGAGCTGACGACGCGCGTCGCCGCGCTTGCCGAGCGCGGCATCGTGCCCGGCCTGGGCACGGTGCTGGTGGGAGACGATCCCGGGAGTCACGCGTACGTGACGGGTAAGCACGCGGACTGCGCGAAGGTGGGAATCGCCAGCCTTCAGCGTGAACTACCGCGAGACGCGTCGCAGGCCGATCTCGAGGCGGTCGTGGCCGAGCTGAACGCCGACCCTGCCTGCACCGGCTACATCGTCCAGCTGCCGCTGCCCCGCGGCCTCGACGCGAACCGGGTACTGGAACTCATGGACCCGGACAAGGACGCCGACGGGTTGCATCCGACGAACCTCGGCCGGCTCGTCCTCGGTCAAACCGGCCCGCTGCCCTGTACGCCGCACGGCATCGTGGTGCTGCTGCGGCGCTACGGCGTCGAGCTTGCCGGGGCGGAGGTGACAGTTGTCGGCCGTGGGGTTACCGTGGGCCGGCCGCTGGGGCTGCTGCTGACCCGGCGCTCGGAAAACTCCACCGTGACGCTGTGCCACACGGGAACCAAGAATCTGGTCGAGCATCTGCGCCGGGCCGACATCATCGTCGCCGCAGCCGGGGTGCCAGGTCTGGTGGCCGCCGATGTGGTCCGTCCTGGTGCGGCCGTGCTGGACGTCGGGATCACCCGAACCGAGGACGGCCTGGTCGGCGATGTCGCCCCCGAGGTGCGGGAGGTGGCCGCGTTCCTCGCCCCGATGCCGGGCGGGGTGGGCCCGATGACGCGGGCGATGCTGCTGACGAACGTGGTGGACCGCGCCGAGGCAATTGTCGCCGCCGAGGCGCAGGGATGACCGCCGAGGTGTCGGCGGCGTTGTCAGAGGCGTGACGATGCCGCGGCAGGCCCCGTTCGCCCTGGTCTGGCTCGTCGTCCTCGTCGGCATGGGCCTGATCGCCACCGAGTACTGGCGGCGCGGGCTGACCATCGTCGGCGCCGCGGCGGTGCTGGCCGGCGTGCTGCGGCTGGTCCTGCCGACCCGTCGCGCCGGGTGGCTGGCCGTGCGCAGCCGACCCATCGACGTGCTGTGCTTCGGGTTTCTCGGTGTCGCTCTCGCGGCCGTCGCGATCGCCGTACCGGCCGAGTAGCCACCCTCGGCCTTCGATAGCCTCGGTCTCATGGCAGATCGAGGCAAGGTCACGGTTGTCGGCGCCGGCTTCTACGGATCGACGACAGCGCAGCGACTCGCGGAGTACGACATCTTCGAGACCGTCGTACTGACCGACATTGTGGAGGGAAAGCCCGAGGGCATCGCACTGGACCTCAACCAGTCACGCCCGATCGAAGGCTTCGAGACGAACGTCGTCGGCGTCGGTGGCGGGTCGTACGAGGGCACCGAGGGCTCCGACGTCGTGGTGATCACGGCCGGGCTGCCCCGCAAGCCGGGGATGAGCCGGATGGATCTGCTGGAGACCAACGCCAAGATCGTCCGGGCGGTCGCCGAGAACGTCGCGCGAACCTCGCCGGACGCGGTGCTCGTGGTCGTCTCCAACCCGCTGGACGAGATGACCGCGCTGGCGCAGCTCGCGTCCGATTTCCCGAAGCAGCGGGTGCTCGGGCAGGCCGGGATGCTCGACACGGCGCGGTTCGTCAACAACGTGGCCGAGTTGCTGCACGTGCCGGTCCGGTCGGTGTCGTGCCTGACGCTCGGGTCACACGGCGAGACGATGGTTCCCGTGCCCTCGCGATGCACTGTGGACGGCAAGCCGCTGACGGAAGCGCTCTCGGCCGAGCAGATCGAGGACCTCGTCACCCGGACCCGCAATGGCGGCGCCGAAGTCGTGGCGCTGCTGAAGACGGGGTCGGCGTACTACGCACCGTCGTCGGCGGCGGCTCGGATGGTGAAGAACATCGCCGAGGACACCGGCGCCGAACTGCCCGTGTGCGCCTGGGTCGACGGCGAGTACGGCATCTCCGGGGTGTACCTCGGGGTCGTCGCGTCAGTCGGTGCCGGCGGCGTGAAGCAGATCGTCGAGGTACCGCTGACCGACTCGGAAGTGGCCGGCTTGCGCGAGGCCGCCGAGGCCGTCCGCGCCAAGCAAGCCGATATCGCCAACCTCTAGGAGCTTGCCCCGCATGCCGAAGATCAAGGTCGCCCATCCGGTCGTCGAACTCGACGGCGACGAGATGACCCGGATCATCTGGGCCTTCATCAAGGACCAGCTGATCTTGCCGTACCTGGACGTCGAGCTGGAGTACTACGACCTCGGCATCGAGCACCGCGACGCGACCGACGACCAGGTGACGGTGGATGCCGCGAATGCCATCAAGCAGCACGGTGTCGGCGTCAAGTGCGCGACGATCACCCCGGACGAGGCGCGCGTCTCCGAGTTCGGGCTCAAGAAGATGTGGCGCTCCCCGAACGGCACGATCCGCAACATCCTCGGCGGCGTGATCTTCCGCGAGCCGATCGTCATGCGGAACATCCCGAGGCTCGTGCCCAGCTGGACCAAGCCCATCATCATCGGGCGGCATGCCTTCGGTGACCAGTACCGTGCCACGGACTTCGTCGTACCGGGTCCGGGATCCCTGACCATGACCTACACGCCGACCGACGGGTCGGCTCCGATGGAGCTGGAGGTCTACGACTTCCCCGGCGGCGGCGTCGCCATGGCGATGTACAACCTCGACGAGTCGATCCGGGACTTCGCCCGGGCTTCGTTGCGCTACGGACTGAACCGCGGCTACCCCGTCTACCTGTCCACGAAGAACACCATCCTCAAGGCGTACGACGGCCGGTTCAAGGACCTCTTCGCCGAGGTGTACGCCGCCGAGTTCGCCGCCGAGTTCGAGGCGGCCGGCATCACCTACGAGCACCGGCTGATCGACGACATGGTCGCTGCCGCCCTCAAGTGGGAGGGCGGCTACGTCTGGGCGTGCAAGAACTACGACGGCGACGTGCAGTCCGACACCGTGGCGCAGGGCTTCGGCTCGCTCGGCCTGATGACGTCGGTGCTGCTGACGCCGGATGGTCAGACGGTGGAAGCTGAGGCAGCGCACGGGACGGTGACGCGGCACTTCCGCGAGCACCAGAAAGGCAACCCCACCTCGACGAACCCGATCGCCTCGATCTTCGCCTGGACGCGCGGGCTGGCCCACCGCGGCATGCTCGACGGCACTCCCGAGATCACGGCGTTCGCGGAGACGCTCGAGCGGGTGTGCGTGGAGACCGTCGAGGGCGGTCAGATGACCAAGGACCTGGCGCAGCTGGTCAGCCGCGACACGCCGTACCTGACCACACAGGAGTTCCTCGGGGCCATCGACGAGAGCTTGCAAAAGGCGATGGCGGTCTAGGACGCGTCTCGCGCCGCAACTGTGGGTTTCTGCTGACGAAGCGACAGCTGGGCTCGAGCGTGTGGCGGCCGCTGCTCCGCGGCGCACCGGCGTCAGCGCAGCGCCCACTCCGCTCCGTCGGGTGTGTCGCGGACGTCGATGCCACCCGCCGCCAGACTGTCCCTGACGGCATCGGAGGTCGCGAAGTCTTTTGCTGCCCGGGCATTCGAGCGCACCTGTAGCAACGCCTCCACGAACGGCGCCACCACCGCCCGGGGATCGGCCGCCCCGGCCTCGGCCAGCGCGCCGACCCGCACGACCATCGAGCGCAGCAGCGAACGGACGTGGTCGGCCTCGTCAGAGGTCAGCGTGTCTGCCGACCAGTCGGCCAACGTCTGCTCCAGTCCCAGAATCGCCGCGACGCATCCCTCGACGTCGCGACCCGCCAGGGCCTCGACGAAATCAGCCTCGTGCTCGTCGGCAGCCGCTCGCAGCGATGTCGCGACCGGCCCCACGACTGCTGGTCGATCGTCCACAGTGGACACGTGAGTGGGCGGTCGAGCACCCAGGAGTTCGGCAAACGTGACGACCGTGCCACTCCCGAACACCGAACTCACGCCGCGACGTCGGATCGTGAGCGTGCCGTTGCCGACGACGGTCGCGGTCTCGGCGACGGGGTCGAGGATGCACCCGGTGTGCTCGTCCACCCCGAGCACGAATGTTTCCTCGGGTAACTCAGGCTCCATCAGGGCCAGTCGGCGCTCACCGAGGTAGCAGAAGCGGGTGTCGTGGTGCCCGCCCTCGGCGTTGTCGTAGTGCGGGATCACGACGGCCGGAAGGCCGGTCAGCTCACGGACGAGATCCAGGCCGGGCCGCCAGCACGACGGTTCGCCGGCTTTGTAGATCTCGTACACAGGCACTGTGTGCGAGCCCAGCGTCAACGCGGCTGCGCTGGCGAACACCACCACGCCGCCGGTCCGGACGATCTCGGCCAACAGCCCCGGCAGCGGTGTCCCCGTCCACTGCCGCAGGGCGTATGTCGGGCTTCCCGGCCCGGCGAACACCCAGCGAGCGGCCCGGAGAGCCGCAAGCGCCTGTTCGCGGCCAACCCCCTCCGGCGGCTCCTCTCGCCAGGACAGCACGTCGACGCCACGACCGACGCTGTCGCGGAAGTAGTTCCCCGCCCGGGCGCTGATGTCGTCGGCGTTCTCCTGGAAGCCGTACGGCGTGTCCAGCAGCAGCGCCGGTCCGTCACCGACGAGATCAAACAGCTGCCGATGGACCTTGATCATGGTCGGCGCCGTTTCACCGGAGCCCATGACGACCAGCCGGCCGCTCACGCCAGCGTCCTCAGGTCGGCGGCGACCTCCGCGGGGTACTGCGCATGCACATCGTGGTCCGCTCCGGCGTACCACTTCACCGTGGCCCGCGGCAGGATTCGGGCCGCCTCCTCGACGAGGGGTCGCGCCTGCTCACCGGTGGGAATCAGCAGGACCGGTACGCCGATGCCCGCGTAGCGCGCTCGCGGTCGGTCCTCCCACATGCTGCGCAAGATGGCGGCGTGGTGGGTCCGCGCGAGCCGCGCCTCGACCGTCCCGTCGGGACGGACGCGCATGTTCGCCATCGTCGCCTCGATCGAGGTCGGGGGCCAGTCCGGGTGTCGCGTCCGCAGCATCGCAGTCACCGACGCGGCGTTGACACCCGTGAACAGCGGCGGGGCCAGGACATCCCAGCACTCCTCCCAGGTGGCGAACCGGTCGCCGAGGTGCAGCCAGCCGCCGTCCACGCACGACAGCGCGTGCACCCCGCCGTACACCTCGCCAAGGCGGATCACGACGTTGCCGCCCCACGACTGGCCTACGACGACCGGGTCCTGCAGGTCCAGCGCAGCTGACACGGCGCTCAGGTCGGCAGCAGCGGTCGCGGTGTCGTAGCCCTCGGCGGGTGCATCGGACTCGCCGTGCCCGCGCAGATCGACGGCCACCACCCGGTGCCCGGCCGCCGCCAGTTGCTCGGCGACGCCCTGCCACAGCAGCGCATTGGAGGCCAGACCGTGCACGAGCAGGAACGGTCGCAGCGACCCGTCCCAGCTGAGCACCCGGAGCTCGACCCCCGAGGCGATGGGCACTCGGCCGTCCGCAGGGGTGGAGGCGATGGGGGGCTGCACCCGAGCGAGCCTAGGCGAGGGCGCGGTCGGCTACTCTCAGCCCGTGTCAGAGCCTCCGAGTAGGCCCTGCCGCTCCGGTCGAGCCGGCCGAGGTGCGGCATGACATTCGCCCTCGACGTCGTCTTGGTCTTCGTCTTCATCCTGATCGGCGGTCTCTTCGTCACCGCCGAGATCTCGCTGATATCCCTGCGCGAGGGGCAGGTTCGCAGCCTGACCGACCGGGGCCGGCGCGGCGGCCGGCTGGCGCGACTGATGGCGGACCCGAACAGGTTCCTCGGAGCCGGGCAGATCGGCGTCACCCTCGCCGGCTTCCTGTCCGCGGCGTTCGGCGCGGCGACACTGTCCGATCCGTTCGCCGGCTGGCTCGCCGACCGCGGCCTGCGTCCCGGCGTCGCAACCGCGCTCGCCCTCGTCCTCATCACGGTCGTCATCACCTACGTGTCGCTCGTGCTCGGTGAGCTGGCGCCCAAACGGTTGGCGCTGCAGCGGGCCGAGGGCATCGCGCTGGTCGTGGCCGCGCCGCTGGACCGGATCGCGACCGTGCTCCGGCCGGTGATCTGGCTGCTCTCGAAATCCACGGATGTCGTCATCCGGCTCTTTCGGGGCGACCCGCGTACTCGCGGCGAGGCGATCACCCAGGAGGAATTGCGCGATCTCGTTGCTGCCCACGAATCGTTGACGAGCGACGAGCGCAGGCTCATCGACGATGTCTTCGCGGCCGGACAGCGCCAGATCTCCGAGGTGATGATCCCTCGGACGGAGGTCGACTTCCTCGACGGCGGCCTGACCGTGAGCCGGGCCGGCCGCCAGGTCGCTGACTCCCCGCACTCGCGCTACCCGGTCGTGGGGCGAAACCAGGACGACATCGTCGGGTTCGTCCACATCCGCGACCTGCTGACGCCCACTCATCCGGCCGGTCGGGCGGCCACGGTCGACGACGTCGCGCGCGAGGTCATCCAGCTGCCCGGCTCCAAGAAGGTCCTGGCGGCACTGTCGGAGATGCGCCGCTCCGGCCACCACCTCGCGATCGTGGTGGACGAGTACGGCGGGACAGACGGCATCGTCACCCTCGAGGACCTGATCGAGGAGGTGATCGGCGAGATCCGGGACGAGTACGACGAACAGATCAACGAGCCGTTGCGGTCTGCCACCGGCGAGATCGAAGTGGATGGGCTGCTCAACCTCGACGACTTCGCCGAGGCGACCGGGATGGAGCTACCCGAAGGGCCGTACGAGACGGCGGCCGGCTTCGTGCTGTCCCGATTGGGGCACCTGCCGTCGGTCGGTGACAGCGTGCGGGTCGACGGGCGAGCCCTTGACGTCCTGGAACTCGACGGTCGCCGGATCGCCCGGCTGCGGCTCGGCCCGACCGAGCAACCGCAAGAGGCGGCGGCGCAACGTCCGTAGCTCGAACAGAGCGCCAGAGCGCCAGAGCGCCAGCGCGCCAGATCCGGACCCGCGCGACGGGTGCTCAGGCGCGCGAGCGGGCGACCTCCCACGCGTCGGCGACCATGACGTCGATCTCCGCGTACGCCGGCTCCCAGGCGAGTTCGGCCCGGATCCGTTCGGCAGAGGCGACGAGGACCGCGGGATCACCGGCCCGTCGGGGACCCACGACGACCGGGATCGGGTGGCCGGTCACCCGCCGGGCGGCATCGAGCACCTCGCGCACCGAGAACCCGGCGCCGATGCCGAGGTTGTAGATCCGGTGCGTTCCCGGTTCGCACGCCGCCAACGCGAGCAGGTGCGCACGGGCGAGGTCGGCGACGTGGATGTAGTCACGGACGCAGGTGCCGTCGGGGGTGGGCCAGTCCTCGCCGTAGACCACGAGGTGCTCTCGCACCCCGGCCGCCACCTCCAGCGCGAGCGGGATCAGATGAGTCTCGACCGCATGCCGCTCGCCGAGCCCGGCGTCGGCTCCCGCGACGTTGAAGTACCGCAGGCTGATCGCGCCGAGGCCGTGCGCCAGCGCCTCCCCGGCAAGCATCCGGTCGACGGCGAGCTTGCTGTGTCCGTACGTGCTCGTCGGGGCATTCGGCGCCGTCTCGTCGATCGGGACCGTCGCCGGCTCGCCGTAAGTCGCCGCCGTGGAGGAGAACACGAGACGGCGTACGCCGACGTCCCGCATCGCGTCGAGCAGCGCCAGCGTCCCGCCCACGTTGGTGCGCCAGTACAGTTCCGGCCGCCGTTGGGATTCCCCGACGACTGATTTCGCGGCAAGGTGCAAGACCGCGTCGAACTCGGCGGTCACCACCTTTGCGCTGTCGGCGATGTCAACCTCGACGAAGTCCGCAGCTGCCGGTACGGCGTCGCGGTGGCCGGTGGACAGGTCGTCGAGCACCGTCACCTCGTGCCCGGCGGCGAGCAACTGGGCGGCGACGACACTGCCGATGTACCCGGCGCCTCCGGTCACGAGCAGCTTCACAGACGCCGTCCTCTCCGATGTCCGCGCGTCGGGTCCGACCACACGGGGTTCCGACACGAGATTGCCACACGGGGTTGCCACACGAGGTTGCCATGCGAGGCCGGCCGGAGCCCACTACCTGAGGTGCGATGATCGGGCGGGCTGCGGTCGTACCAAACGCGCCCGAACAGCAGTGCGCCCGAACAGCAGTGCGCCCCGAACAGCAGGGAGGAGGACCGGTGTCGCTGAAGCCGCGCGCGGACATCGCATCGCTGCCCGCGTACAAACCCGGCCGGAACCCGGCCGACCTGGCCCGCGAACTCGGGCTCGCATCGGCGGTCAAACTGGCCAGCAACGAGGTCGCGTTCGGGCCGTTGCCCAGCGTGATCGACGCCGTCACCGCGGCCGCCGGCAGCATGAATCGCTACCCCGACAACGGCGCGCAGCTGCTCACCGAAGCTCTCGCCGCCAAGACGGGCAAGGACGCGGGCCAGATCGCAGTCGGTTGCGGGTCGGTCAGCCTCTGCCAGCAGCTCCTGCAGGCCTACGCCGGCCCGGGCGACGAGGTGATATTCGCCTGGCGCTCGTTTGAGGCCTACCCGCTGCTGGTGACGGTGTCGGGCGCGGTGCCGGTGATGGTGCCGCTGCGGGACCGCTACCACCACGATCTCGACGCCATGGCGGCGGCGATCACCGACCGCACGAAGGTCGTCTTCGTGTGCAATCCGAACAATCCGACCAGCACGGCGGTCCGCCGCGATCCGCTCCTTCGATTTCTCGACTCGGTCCCGGACACCGTCGTGGTGGCGCTGGACGAGGCATATCGCGAGTTCGTCGCCGACCCCGACATACCGGATGGGATCGAGCTGGCAGACGGGCGACCGAACGTGTGCGTCCTGCGGACATTCTCCAAGGCCTACGGGCTGGCGGGCCTGCGGGTCGGCTACCTCGTGGCCGGTGATCCGGCGGTCGCGGAAGCGGTGCGCAAGACGTACGTGCCGTTCTCGGTCTCGAGTGTCGCCCAGGCCGCCGCCGTGGCCTCGTTGGCCGCCGAGGACGAGATGCTCGCCCGGTGCACGGCCGTCGTGGTCGAACGCGAGCGGGTGATAGCCAAGCTCCGCGACGCGGGCGCTGAGCTCCCCGACAGCCACGCGAACTTCATCTGGCTGCCGCTGGGTGACGCGGCGACGGACTTCGCCGCGGCGTGCGAGCAGCGCGGCATCATCGTGCGGCCGTTCGCCGGTGACGGTGTGCGCGTCACCATCGGCGCGCCGGCCGAGAACGACGCCTTTCTGGCCATCGCCGCCGAGCGAGTGAGCAGATGACGTGACTGACGGCCACGCGGCGCGGGCTGACGAGTCCGGGGCCGAGGACACCGACCGGGTCGCGGCCGAACTGGTCAGCCGACGTCGCTACGCCGCTCTCGACGCCATCACGCCGTACTTGCCGGATCTCGATGCGGCTGCCCGCGCCGACGTACGCGGGCTATGCCGATTTGCGCTGCGGGTACTGGAACTTGACGCCGAGGACTTCGCCTCCCTGAGTGGTGTGCCACGCGAGCTGTCCGGGCTCATCGCCTCGGCGCACATCCCCGCCAAGCCGCTGCAGCCCGACCGCGGGGCGCTCGGCAGCCTCCGACCGACGTACCGGCTCTTTCTCGAGGTGCTGGCCGTGCGCTGGGAACGCGAGGAACTCAGCAGCGTGCTCGCGGTCTTGCACCTGATGGCGGAGTACCTGCCGCTGCTCGCCTGGGAGCCGGTCCTCGGGCACGCCGGTGACCCGGCCCGCTTGGGTCTGGCCGTTCGAGGCGTCGGTAGCCGGTGGGCGACCGGCGACCCGCGCTGCGACCACCCGCCGTCACTGCGACGGTCGCTTCGAACGGCGCTGCACATCGTGGATCAAGACGCCGTGCAGTGGCAGCGCTACCTCGACCGCGACCACTCCCGGGTCAGCGCCGCACTGGGGCAGTGTGCGTCACATCCGACCAAGGGCCGCCCCGATCCCGGCCGGCTGTGCAGCACTCCGTGCACGGTCTGGACGCGGCTGGACCCGGCCAGGGCGGAGGATCTGGAGCGCCGGATGACGCTGGTCGGCCTCTTCGTCGACTCACCGGTGCTCGCGCTGCGCCATGCCGCGCCGGTAGGGCACGGCTTCGGCGTTCCCGATCGAGCTGAGCTGCTGGAGGACTGGCAGGCAACCTGGGTTCGGCTCAGCCTGCCGTGGAAGGGGGGTCGCAACCCGCTGCACGATGCCCCCGCGAACGACGCTCCGCTGCCCGGGCTGCAGGCCTTCCTGTCCGCCGTGGCGGGGACGCAGCTGCGGCCGCTGGGGGTCCTGGACCGGGTGGACGAGCTGCTCGCTCACCGGCTGGACGTGACGGTCGACGTCGGTGAGCCGACCCGCCCGGATACCGTGATGCGGTGACCATGTCGGCCCGCCCGCGGGTGCTGTCCGGCATCCAGCCCACTGCGGACTCCTTCCACCTCGGCAACTATCTGGGGGCGCTGCGGCAGTGGGTCGCGCTGCAGGACACCCACGACGCGTTCTACTGTGTGGTCGACCTGCACGCGATCACGCTCGACCAGGATCCCGCCGCGCTGCGCGCTCGCACGCGCAGCAGCGCCGCGCAGTTGATCGCGATGGGAATCGACACCGACCACAGCACCCTGTTCGTGCAGAGCCAGGTCCCCGAGCATGCGCAGCTTTGCTGGGTGATGCAGTGCCTGACCGGCTTCGGCGAGGCCAGCCGGATGACGCAGTTCAAAGACAAGTCCCAGCGCGGTGGTGCCGAGCGCTCCAGCGTCGGCCTGTTCACCTACCCCGTCCTGCAGGCGGCGGACATCTTGCTGTACGCCGCCGACCAGGTTCCGGTCGGTGAGGATCAGCGCCAGCACCTGGAACTGACCCGGGACCTCGCGCAGCGGTTCAACTCCCGGTTCGGGCCGACTCTGACCGTGCCGTCGCCGTACATCGTGAAGAACACCGCGAAGATCACCGATCTACAGGACCCGACCGCGAAGATGAGCAAGTCGTCCTCGTCCACGGCCGGAATCGTCGACATCCTCGACGACCCGGCCGTCAGCGCCAAGAAGATCCGCGGAGCGGTCACCGACAACGACCGGGCGGTCCGCTTCGACCCCGAGGCCAAGCCTGGCGTCTCGAATCTGCTGACGATCCTGTCCGCCCTCACCGGCGCGGACATCGCCGTGCTGGAGCAGCGCTACGCCGGGGCCGGCTACGGCGACCTCAAACGGGACGTGGCAGACGCGGTCGTCGCAGCCGTGGAACCGATCAGAACGCGAACGGCGGAATTGCTCTCCGATCCGGCGGCGCTCGACACCAGGCTGGCTGCCGGCGCCGAGCGGGCCCGCTCCGTCGCCGGACCTACGCTGGCCGCGGTGTACGACCGGATCGGCTTTCTCCCGGCCGGCACAGAATGAGCGGACTGGTGTTGGGCGTGGCGATCAGCCTGCCGGATCCGGTGGCCGGAGAGCTGGCGGCGTGGCGGGCTCAGGTGGGCGACGCGCAGGCGCCGAAGGTACCGCCCCACGTGACCCTGCTGCCGCCCACCGAGGTGGCGGAGTCGGAGCTGGACGAGGTGCTCCGGCACCTGAATGACGTGGCCGCCGTGGCCACCGTGTTCGAGTTGCACCTGCACGGGACCGGTACGTTCCGGCCGATCTCGCAGGTCGTGTTCGTTACCGTCGCCAGCGGCATCTCCTACTGCGAGCTGATGGAGGCAGACCTCCGTTCGGGGCCGCTGGAGCGGGACATCGAGTTCCCGTACCACCCGCACGTCACCGTCGCCCACGACGTACCGGCGCACATGCTGGACAAGGCGTACGACGGGCTCGCCGAGTACGACGCGCGTTTCACGGTGGACGCCTTCACCGCCTTCGAGCAGGGCGAGGACGGCTCCTGGCGACCGTCCGAGCACTTCCCGTTCGGCCGGGGTCGATGAGCGCCGACACCGAGGAGAAGCCGGGGCTGGGTACCCGGTTGATGGCCGGATGGAGGGGACAGCGGGCTCGCCGGCCCTGGTTCAACCACCTCATCCGCGCCGCCTCCCACTACGGCTCCCGGCAGGCGGATCTGCTCGCCGCCGCGATCACGTATTTCGGGTTTCTCGCACTGTTCCCGGTCATCCTGCTCGGCGTCTCGGTGGCCGGGTTCGTCCTGAGTGGACGGCCGGACCTGCTGGCGGATCTCATCCAGGAGATCAGGGTGGCGATTCCGGGCGAACTGGGTCAGACGGTGGTCGACGGCGTCGTCATGGCCACCGACAAGCGAGGCGCGGTGGGTGCGATCGGCCTGCTGGGCCTGCTCTACGCGGGTCTCGGCTGGATGAGCAAGTTGCGCATCGCCATGCAGACGATCTGGCGCGGGCAGCCCGACCAGCCGAACTTCGTCAAGGACTACATCCGCGACCTGCTGTCCCTGATCGGGCTGGGCGGAGCGATCCTGGCATCCATCGCCTTGACCGCACTCGCCACAGGGCTCACGTCGTACGTGATCGATCTGCTCGGCCTGTCCAAGATCCCCGGCATCGGTGTCTTCACCGCGCTGCTCGGCATATTGATCGCCATCGCCGGTGACACGCTGATCTTCCTGTGGCTGTTCCACCGGCTGCCGCACATAGACGTACCGATTCGGCTGATCCTTCCCGGCGCGATATTCGGCGCGGTCGGCTTCGAGATCCTCAAGCTGGTCGGCACGTTCTACATCGCCCAGGTGTCGCAGAGTCCCGCCGCGGCAGCGTTCGGCAGTCTCATCGGTCTGCTCGTCTGGATCTACATCACCTCCCGGTTCCTGCTCTTCGCGGCCGCGTGGACGTCGACACTGCCGCGAGTGGTCGAGCGGGCCGT
>JACCXW010000203.1 GCA_013696785.1 Geodermatophilaceae bacterium
TGCGCCGCGGCTGTGGTTGGCCGCTGCCAGCAGGTCGATCGTCCCGTGCTCGGGCGAGACGCGGACGGTGATGGCCACCTCCGCCGAACCCTGGTCGACGAGCCAGTCCGTGCCTGAAGGCCGGACGGCTGAGGCGAAATCGGGTGCCCAGCGCGGCAAGTTGTATGGATCGGCGAGAAACGCGTAGACGGCGCGCGGGGTGGCAGCGATGGAGATCGTCCGAGTTTCGGCGCGAAGCGTGGATCCCTTCTGCATCCGCGAATGGTCTGCACCGGCACCTGGCCTGTCAAGTCGCTGAACGCTCACCCGCGAGCGACCCTCAGGAGGAGGTGTGCGAGAAGAGCCCCGGTGAGCCGATTCGCTTGGTCGGGCTGGGGTGATGGGCGGAATTGACGCCTGTGATCCGCGCGAACAGGGCGACGTACTCATCGATCATGCGGTCGGCACCGAACCGGCTGACGGCCTCGTCCCGGCAGGCCCGGCGGTCAAGGTCTGCGATGCGAGCGACTGCGGAAACGGCCGAGGCGACGTCCGGGACGAGATACCCGGTCGTCCCGGTTTGGATGATCTCGGGCATCGAGCCGAGCGGTGTCGCGATGACCGGGGTGCCGGTGGCGAGCGCCTCGATGGCGGGCAGTGCGAATTGGTCCGCCACAGTGCTCAGATGCAATAGCGCTCGGGCCCCACCGAGGAGGGCGTCGCGATCTGCGGACTTGACCGGCCCGAGGTATGACACGCCGACGCCGTCGAGGTGTGGTTCCACGGACTCGCGGTAGTAGCTCTCGTCCTCCGTGTTGCCGGCGATGACGAGAGGGGCCTTGGCCTGCTGGGCCACGTCGATGGCCAGGTGAGTGCCGTTGTCGGGATGGATCGGGCCGAGCAACAGCAGGTAGTCGCCGGGCTCCGGCACGAACGTGAACTGTTCCGGATCGATCCCGGGCAGGATCGTGGCGTCGTAGCGCAGATCCGGGTGGCGGTCGGCGACGCTGGGCGCGACTTTGTGGGCGACGTCGTCGTAGGCCTGATATGCAGGCAGGAGTTGCCGAGCCGAGGAGCCGTGGATCGTCGTGACCATCGGCGTGGACACCAGCCGGCTGTAGGTCACCGGCGCGAACCCGGCGTGGTTGACGAGAATGTCGAACTCGGCTGCCCGCTCGAACGCGGCCGCGCAGTGCAGGGCTCGGTCGGCGTCTTGATCACCGGAGGCAGCGGTGCCGTGCAAGCGGGCCGCCGTGCGGGAATCTGCCGACGCGAACAGCACGACGTCGTGACCGCGCGCGACGAAGCCCTCCGTCAGCGTGGACGCGACGTGGTCCCACGAGCCGTCGTTCTCGGGCGGGTAGGCGTGCGCGATCGAAGCAATGACGCCGATCTTCATTGTGGTCCTCTGTTGCACATTCGACGGCAGTCGCAGGTGACATCGTCAAGAGACGAGCGCAGGCGTCGGTTCACCCACGGTACCCGTACCAGCCGGCCGACCGCCGCCCCCGTGACCGGCTCGCAGCCAAGCGACGATGTGTCCGTACCGCGCCAGCGTCGCAGCGGTCGGTGCCCGATTCGCTAGCGCCGCCGGAGCGTGGAGAAGAAGTCCCAGATCAGCCGCGTCGCATCCAGGCCCGCGTCGGGATCGCCGAAACCGCCGTCTGCGCCGCCGGGCCACGCGTGACCCATGTCCTGAACGGTGTAGACCGCCACGGTGGAGCCGTCGGCGCACTCGGCCGCGCTGACGGCGAGACCCTCGCCGCCAGGCACCGAGCTTTCGGTCGGCGAATCGCAGCCGGCTCCGAGCCGCCACAGCTGCGTGCCGGCCAGGATGTCGTCGAAGTCCGGGTCCGCACCTCCGGCGAAGGTGATGACGCTCGGCGCCGGGTCCGGCACGATCGCCTCCGGGGCGGGCGCTCCCGGGTCGGGATAGAACCCGCCGCTGACGGGAGCCACCGCGGCGAAGGTCTCCGGGGCGCTCACCGCGAGCTTGTACGACATCGCCGCACCCGCGGAGAAGCCGGCCGCGTAGACCCGGGTCGGGTCCACTGGCAACTCGGCCGCCACGTCGGCGATCACGGCCTGCACGAACGCCACGTCGCGGTCGGTTCCGTTGCAGCAGAGGCGAGCGTCGAAGGTCCCTTCTCGGCTGTCGACGTACACCACGAGGAATCCCTCCTCGTCGGCCAGCAGGTCGAATCCGGTCGTGCGCTCCAGGTCTTCCAGCGCGACGTTCGTCCCGGGCAGCACCACGACGAGCGGCGCCGGCCCAGTCGCGTCGATGTCAGGCGGCGCGTAGACGTCGTAGCGGCGCGGCTCGCCCTCGTCGGTCAACTCAAGGCTCTGACGGCTGCCGGCAGGCTCGGCTGCAGCGCTGGACGGCGACCCGTTCACGGTCTGCTCGACTGCCGGTTCTGGTGACCCGTCGGAGCACGCAGCGAGCGTCATCAGCAGGACAGCCGCGGTGCTGAGGCGGTGTGATCTCATCGCACCCGGACGCTAGCGACCCGGCCGTTGGCGAAGAACGGTCGTGACCAGACGGCAATGCAAGCGTTATCTCAAGCGTCACGACCGTGTGGTCCCGGCCGTAGTTGTCTTTCTCGCGCATACCCCTAGCGGGATGTGTGCGGTGGTCCTGACAGACCATCTCTAAGGCTACGGAACCAACTACCCTCGTTACTGACGGTCACCGACGAGCCTGTGGCTCGACCCGCGTCCTCGCCTCGGCTCCGGCAACGCCGCCTGACCCCGCCCGAGATCCACCAACTGCTCGCCGAGTACCAGTCCGGTGACTGCATGAAACTCCTGGCCACCCGTTGGGGTCTGCACCGGACCACGGTGGCCGGCCACCTCCGCCGAGCCGGCATCACCTTGCGCCGCCAAGGTGTCTCCGCCACCGACCTCGTCGAAGCTGCCCGTCTCTACGGAGAGGGCTGGTCCTGCCTCCGTTTGGCCGACCACTACGACTGCGCCGGCGAGACCATTCGCCAAGCGCTTCTCCACGCCGGGGTCCAGCTGCGGTCACCGTGGGCGGGTCTGACGCAGCGGTGCCACAGGCCCGAGGAGCATCGTCCTCTGGCTCGGTACGTCCGGGACGCCGTTGCTCGTGCTGACGGATGACCATGGTGATCAAGGCCCGGCTCATTCGAGCCAGGTCCGGCTCTGGACGCAGCAAGGGATACAGCACGATCCGACCCGCATTCAGTGGCCGTTTCAGCGGCACCGGATCCGCCAAGTGCCCTAACGCGCGGCCGGCACAGTGCGGCAGACTGGGCCTCTCCCGGGTGATGGCTACTCGGTGGGACAGCAGGTCTGCCTCGGTCAGGTGTTCACTGGGACGGAAGTAGTCGTGGAGGTACCGCTGATCTTTGGTCGAGATGAGCGAGAAGGCCCGACGCTAAAATTCCCACACCGGATCTGCTGCACGGATAGGTGACATCTGAGCTGTGGCGCCGGCTGGCGCCGCTGGAAGGATGTGGACCGTGCCCAGATCGTTCCCGAACGAGTTCCGCGAGGACGTCATCCGTGTCGCTCGTGCTCGTGAGCCGGGTCAGACGCTGAAGCAGATCGCAGCCGACTTCGGCGTCAGCGAGTCGTGCTTGACGAACTGGCTATCCGCCGCCGACCGGGGGGACGGCGTCAAGCCCGGTCCGACCGCTGCCGAGACTGCCGAGTTGCGGGAGGCGCGAAGGCGTATTCGGCTGCTGGAGCAGGAGGTGGAGATCCTGCGCCGGGCGGCTGCCTATTTCGCCAAGGACCTGTCCCCAAAATGACGCTCCTATGGTGTGTCAAGCGGTGATGGGCGTCTGCTGGTGGTGTTCGAGGATGCGCCACACGCGGCGGGCGAGGTAGCGCTTGAGGCAGCGGCGGGCTTCGCGGGCGGTCTTGCCTTCGGCGAGGCGTCTTGTGACGTAGTCGCGGGTTGCCTGGTCGGTGGAGAGCCGGGTCAGGGTGATGTGGTGCAGGGCGCGGTTGAGGTGACGGTCGCCTCCGCGGTTCAAGCGGTGCCGCGTTCGCTGACCGCTGCTGGCCTCCAGCGGGCTGGTGCCGGCCAGAGCAGCGAACGCTGCCTCGGAGCGGATCCGCCCGCGGTGGGACCAGCTGACCCAGAGCTGGGCAGCGGTGACGGGGCCTATCCCGGGTTCGGCGAGCAGCGGTCCGACATGCTGGGCGGTCAGCTTATGCAGGTCGGCCTGGATGGTCTTCGCGTCAGCGG
>JACCXW010000218.1 GCA_013696785.1 Geodermatophilaceae bacterium
GCCTGGACGCCCTTCTACCTGGTGCGCTACTGGCGCTTCCTCGTCTTCCGGCTCCGCAACCCGCACATTGTCACCTCGGAATTCGTGTTCCTCGGCCGGCGGGTCGAGGTGTAATCGCGACCGGGGCTACGGCCGGCTGATCCTGGGCCGGTGGGTGCATGTCGGAGACGGCAGCTCCATCCGCTGCCACGAAGGCGCTATGCGGATCGGCGACAAGTGTGTGTTCGGGCGGCACAACACGGTGAACTGCTATCTGGACATCGAGATCGGCGCACGCACGTTGGTCGCCGATTGGGTCTACGTCTGCGATTTCGACCACGTCCCCGAGGACATCGCGAGACCGATCAAGGATCAGGGGATCGTGAAGAGCCCGGTCCGCATCGGCCCGGACGTGTGGCTCGGTGTGAAGTCGTCGGTGCTGCGCGGCGCGCAGATCGGGGCGGGAACGGTATTGGCCGCTCACGCCGTCGTCACCGGCACGATCCCGGCGTACGCCGTGGCGGCAGGAATCCCCGCGCGGGTGGTGCGCGACCGGGTGGCCGACTACGAGGCGAACGCGGCCCGACGTGAGGCATTGGCCGACATCGCGCGCAAGACTGCCGCGGCCGCCACCCGCGCCAACCGCTAGTTGTACGCCGGGATCGTCCCGGCCGCGATGCTGATCACGAAGATGACGAGGACGCCCACCCCGATCCAGCCCAGGACGATCCCGGCGATGGCCATGCCACCGCCGCCCTCACCGGTCCGTCGGATCTGGCTGCGGGCCACATATCCGAAGATCAGCGCGAGGATGCTGCCGATCCAGTAGAGCCACAGGATGCCGACGATCATCGACGTGACGGCCATCGCGTTCGTGCCCCGCGGCGCCGGCGGTGGATACCCATACCCGTAGGGCGGTGGTCCGCCGCACTGTGCCCCTTGTTGTGCTGGCCCGTACTGCGCGGGACCTTGCGGCCCAGACCCGTAGGGCTGCTGCGACTGGCGTGGCGGCCATTCGGGAGCGTCGTACGGGTTGGCCACGGGTAACCGGCTCCTCTGCGAACGGGCGTGCTGGTAGGGCGCGGACGCTAGCACCGGTGGTGGAACCCGGTTCAGTAGCCTCCAGCCCATGGCGACCGGACAGCGGCACGGCGGCTACCTCGCGTTGGAGATGCTCCGGGAGTACGGCGTACAGGAGATGTTCACGCTTTCCGGGGGACACGTGTTCCCGCTGTACGACGCCGCCCACCGCACCGGGATGCCGATCTACGACGTGCGGCACGAGCAGACGGCTGTCTTCGCAGCGGAAGGAGTGGCGAAGCTCGCCAGGAGACTCGGCCTCGCCGTGCTGACAGCCGGTCCCGGAGTGACGAACGGCGTGAGCGCCGTGACCACCGCCCACTTCAACGGCTCGCCCGTGCTGGTCCTCGGCGGCCGTGCGCCGCAGTGGCGCTGGGGAGCCGGATCACTGCAGGAGATCGACCATGTCCCGATTCTCGCGTCGATCACCAAGCATGCCGCGACAGTCGGTTCCACCTCGGCGATTCCCGGCGACATCGCGGTCGCGGCCGAGGCCGCGCTGTCCGGTCACCGCGGCCCTGCGTTCCTGGACTTCCCGATCGACGTGATCTTCGCCGAGGCCGACGTCCCCGCCGCTGAGCGCGACCGGCCGGTGCGGCCGGATCCGGATCCCTCCGATGTGGACAGCGCCGCGAGACTGATCGCCCAGGCGAAACGACCGGTCCTGATCGCAGGCAGCGACGTGTACGCCGACGGCGCCTGGTCCGAACTGGCGGCCGCGGCCGAGGCGTTGCGGCTGCCGGTGTTCGCCAACGGCATGGGACGCGGCTGTCTATCGGCGGACCACGAGCTGTCCTTCAGCCGGGCTCGCCGGGTTGCGACGAAGGGCGCCGATGTCGTCGCAGTGATCGGGACGCCGCTGGACTTCCGGCTGTCCTTCGGAGACTTCGGCGAGGCCACGGTGGTCCACGTCGTCGACAGCCCGGAGCAAAGAGCCGGCCACCTGAAGGTGGCGTGCTCGCCGGCCGGCAACCTGCGCACGGTGCTCGCCGGCCTGGCGGCGTACACCGGGGAGCGGGCGGATCACGAAGCTTGGTTGACGACCCTGCGCGAGGCGGAGACAGCCGCACGCGCCAAGGAAGAGGACGCGCTCGGTGCCTCGACCGACCCGATCGCGCCGAGCCGCATCTACGGCGAACTGCGCCGGGTCCTCGCCCGCGACGCGGTGGTGGTCTGTGACGGTGGTGACTTCGTCTCCTACGCCGGGAAGTACCTCGACTCGTACACGCCCGGCTGCTGGCTCGACCCGGGCCCGTACGGGTGCCTCGGCACCGGCCAGGGATATGCCATGGCCGCGCGTCTGACCCGTCCGGACGCGCAGGTCTGCCTGCTGCTCGGCGACGGCGCCGCGGGTTTCTCACTCATGGATGTCGACAGCCTGGTCCGGCACCGGTTGCCGGTCGTCATGGTTGTGGGCAACAACGGGATCTGGGGGCTGGAGAAGCACCCGATGCGCCGGTTGTACGGGTACGACGTGGCTGCCGACCTGCAGCCCGGGCTGCGCTACGACGACGTCGTACGGGCTCTGGGTGGTGCCGGCGAGACGGTCACCGAGGCGGCAGACCTGCCTGCGGCGTTCGAGCGCGCGTTCGCCGCCGGGGTGCCCTATCTCGTCAACGTCCTCACCGATCCGGCGGACATGTACCCGCGCTCGTCCAGCCTCGCCTGACTCGGATTCCCGGCGGTTGAGGAGCCGGCGGCGGATGATGCCACTCCCTTGGGCTCAGTCGACCGTTAGGGCGTGGCGGCATGTGGTTTCTCGTCATCACCGGCGGGATCCTGGCCGCGATCATCGTGGCCGGCATCGTAAATGACATCCGGCGCCGGGCAAAGCTGCGCCGGCTCGGCGAGCAGCAGGGCGGCCGGGATATCGACGGATCGGCGCGGGGCCGGTCGCGCCGACATGGATGTCCGCGGCGGGCGCGCCACCGGCACCCTCGGATCCGGGTACAGCGACTCAGGCTCCTGACCCGAACTCGCGGACGAGCTGGTCGAGCAGCGGTCCGCGCCGTGTTTGCCAACTGTGGATAGAAGAAAGGCTTGTACGTCGGCGTTCGATTCGAAAGGGTCCGTTCGGGTCCACCACCCGACCGGACCCTAGTGCGAGTGCCGGTTCGTGACCGGGTTCACCACCGCTCCGGTGGCTGGAGGCCCGCTACCAACGGGTAACCTCGGTGTCTGCATCCGGCACAGCGTCACCCGCTAAGCCGGTGCCCCCGTCGTACCGCTTCGAGGAGGTTTCGGCCCGCCGATGAACATCGTCGTCTTGGTGAAGCAGGTCCCGGATTCCGGCAGCGAACGAACGCTGCGCGCCGAGGACAACACGATCGACCGGCAGTCGGTCGACAACGTCATCAACGAGATGGACGAGTACGCCATCGAGGAGGCGCTCAAGCTCACCGAGTCCGGCGGCGGTGAAGTCACCATCCTGACGATGGGTCCGGACCAGGCCAAGGACACCATCCGCAAGTCGCTGTCGATGGGTGCTCACAAGGCGGTCCACGTCAGCGATCCGGCGTTGCACGGCTCGTGTGCGATCCAGACCTCGGCCGTGCTGGCGAAGGCCTTGGGGACGCTCGAGTGGGACCTGGTGATCTGCGGCGCGGAGTCGACCGACGGTCAGGTCGCGGTGATGCCGGCGATGCTGTCCGAGCGGCTCGGGGTACCGCACCTGACCGGCGCCCGGAAGCTCACCGTCGACGGGCCGAAGCTCACCGTCGAGCGACAGACCGACGGTGGCTACTGGGTTCTCGAGGCGCAGACGCCGGCCATCGTGAGCGTCTGGGACACCATCAACGAGCCGCGCTACCCGTCGTTCAAGGGGATCATGGCCGCGAAGTCCAAGCCGTTGACCGTGCAGTCGCTGGCGGACCTGGGCGTCGCTCCGGAGCAGGTCGGTGCGAACGCGGCGACCGCCACGATGTACGAGTTCGCGGAGCGTCCGCCGAAGGCGGCCGGGACCATCGTCGAGGA
>JACCXW010000246.1 GCA_013696785.1 Geodermatophilaceae bacterium
GCGCTGACCGGCGCGGTGGGCACACCGAGAGCGGCGGCCAGCGCGCGGCCGGCTTCGAGATCGGGTTCGCCGCTGCGCACCCCGTCGTCCACGGGGCCGAACCGCCCGCCGTCGACCATCGTGGCCATGATCGGAGCGGCATACCGGCTGGGGGCATCGCCCTGCCCCCAGCCCGGACCGGTCGTCGGCCCGCTGAACCGGGTGGAGTCGACGAGAATGGCGCTGACCGGCAAACCTCCGGCCGCCACCTGCGCCGCCAGGTCGGCGACGGTGGCCGAGCCGGGGTAGGTGTTGCCCTCGGCCGCACTGCTCAGCGTGGGGTCACCGCCGCCGACCAGGACGATCTGACCGGGCACCGCTCCGGTGCGGACGATCGTGCTGAGGCGCAAGCCGGCCGGAACCGCGGACTCGACCGCCAGCGCGGTCGCGAGCTTGGCCGTCGAGGCCGGTATGACGGCGCGGTCGGCGGACTGCTCGAACAACACGTCCCCGGTCGCGACGTCCAAGACCTGGCCGTTGACCCGGCCGCCGAGGCGCGGATCGGACAGCTCTGGCGCCAGCATGCCCGCCAGCAGGGCCGGATCCGGCACCGGCTCCGCACCGGCGTCGGCGGCCAAGACCGGAGTGGGATCGACCACCGGCGGCAATTGCGGCGTCCGGGCCACCGGGGCGGGCGTCGTCGACCCGCCGGGATCTGTGCCGCCGACCAGGCCGATCACGGCGAACGTTGCCGCTGCCACGAGTAGGAGAACCAGCGCACCGACCGCGATCCGGCGGCGCCGATAGACCGGGGCGGTCACCGGCCGTCGCTCGCCCGGGCGCATCTGGGCACTGTAACCAGCGCTGGGCGGGCGGTGCCGGGAGAAGTCTTTTGACAGACTCACAACCGGCACACGGGCAGGCAGACAGGAGCACCGGTGGTATTCGACGTTCTCATCGAGATCCCGAAAGGGCAGCGGAACAAGTACGAGTTGGATCACGCGACCGGCCGGATGCGACTGGACCGGATGCTGTTCACCTCGACCCGCTATCCAGCGGACTACGGCTTCATCGAGGGCACCCTGGGGATGGACGGCGACGCCTTGGATGCGCTGGTGCTGCTCGACGAACCCACGTTTCCCGGCTGCTTGATCTCCTGCCGCGCCATCGGCATGTTTCGGATGAGCGATGAGAAGGGACGAGACGACAAGGTGCTGTGCGTCCCGGCCACCGATCCGCGCAGCGAGCACCTGCGCGACATTCACCATCTGGCCGAGTTCGACCGTCTCGAGATTCAGCATTTCTTCGAGGTTTACAAGGATCTCGAACCGGGAAAGTCCGTTGAGGGCGCGTCCTGGGTCGGGCGCACTGACGCTGAAACGGAGATCAGAGCTTCGGTCTTGCGGCTACAGAACGTATAGCAGGTATCACAGACAGTCGCCTGGTTCAGCGGTACCCACCACTCCGGTGGGTATGCTGGCTCCGACGAGCAACCGGATTGCGCCGAACGGGGCGGATTAAACGACCGATGTGGGAGCCGCAGATGTCCGCCCACGAGTCGGAAGACGCCGGCCCACCGCCTCATCCGCCGGTCGGATCGACCGACCAAGACTGGTTCCATCGGCTCTCTCGCGACCTGACCTGCATCTGTGGCTACGACGCCACCCTCCGGTGGGTGTCCCAGAGCTGGCGGGACGAACTCGGGCTCGTGCCCGCCGACCTCGTCGGGCGGCCCTTCATGGACCTCATCCATCCCGAGGACGTCGACGTATCCGCGGCGGCGTTCCGGGCGGCGACGAACGGCGATGCACGGACGAGCGGTCTGGAGAACCGGTGCCAGGCCGCCGACGGCGAATACCGTTGGCTGAACTGGAGCTGGGTCGCCGACCCGCAGGCGCGGCTGCTGTACGCCGTCGCGACGGACGTCACAGACCGCAAGCTCGCCGACCTGCGACTGGCCGACTCCGAGGCGCGCTACCGGTTGATGTTCGAGCACTCCTCAGACGCGATCACGGTGTCCAGCCGCGGCGGTGTCTTCGACTACGTGTCCCCGGCGGGATTGAGCGTCTTCGGGTGGCGCCCGCAGGAGATGGTCGGCCGCGATGTCTACGAGTTCATCCACCCCGAGGATGTGGAAGGGCTGCGGGCCAGCCTGAGACTCGTCCTCACCGATCCCAGCGTCACCACGATCTCGGCCCGGTTCCGTCGCTCTGACGACACCTACCGCTGGTTGGAGAGCACCGGTCGGCAGATCAGGGACCGGATCAGCGGAGAGCTGCTCGCTGTCATCGGCAACACCCGGGACGTCACCGATCGCCGGACCGCCCAGGATGCGCTCGCGGTCCAGGCACAGACCGATCCGCTGACCGGTACGGCGAACCGCACCGTGCTCATGGATCGCATGCGCGGCGCCCTGCTACGGCTCGAGCGCACCCCCGGAACGGTCGCCGTACTGCTCCTCGACCTGGACCGGTTCAAGGCGGTGAACGACTCCCTGGGTCACCGGGTGGGCGACGAGGTGCTGATCGCCGCCGCCGAGCGGCTCGTGGCGGCGTGCCGTCCGACCGACAGTGTCGCCCGCTACGGCGGGGACGAGTTCGTCGTACTGGCCGAGGGCTTGACCAGCGCCGAGGACGTCCACGAACTCGCCGAACGCCTCGTGACGGTTCTGCGCGAGCCCTTCCAGGTCAGCGGACCGACCCCGGCGGATGAGCAGACGCTGCTGCAGACGGTGAGCGTCGGAGTCGCGGTCACGACCCGGGCCGACCACGTCGCGGTCGACCTGATGCAGGAGGCGGACCTCGCCCTGTACCGGGCAAAGGACCGCGGGCGGGATCGGCACGAGCTCTTCGACGACGAGTTGCAAGCGCGTGCCCTGCGGCAGCTCGGGACCCAGCGCACGCTGCGGCGCGCGCTCGTCGAGCAGGACATGTACCTGCTGTACCAGCCGGTCGTGCGGATCAGTGACGGGCAGGTGCTGGGAGCGGAGGGACTGCTGCGCATCCGCGATGGCGCCGGTGGGGAACTCGTCCCCGGTGAGTTCCTGAGCGTGGCCGAGGACAGCGGGTTCATGCGGCAGCTCGATGCCTGGGTGCTCAAGCAGGCCCTCACGGATCAGGCAAGGTTCCGGGCCGCCGATCCCTCGGTGTTCGTGGCCATCAATCTCAGCTACCGCAACGTGTCCGACGGGCGGTTCGCGGAGTGGATCACGACTGCGCTGGTCAAGGCCGGGCTACCGGGTACGGCGTTGCGGGTCGAGCTCACCGAACGTGCGCTGCTCGATTCGACCGGGCCGTCCGTGGCCGGCGTACAACGGCTTCGCAGCGCCGGTGTCCGGGTCGGCCTCGACGACTTCGGTACCGGCTACTCCAGCCTGTCCTCCCTCCAGCGGTTGCCGCTGGACTTCCTCAAGATCGACCGCAGCTTCGTCCAGGACGCCGTCCCGGGCAGCCGGCAGGCGGCGATCATCCGCGCGATCGTCACACTTGCCCATGCCTACGACCTCGAGGTCGTGGCGGAAGGTATCGAGTCCGTCGAACAGCTCGCTGCCGTCGAGCAGATCGGCTGCAACACCGGACAAGGATGGCTGTTCAGCCGCCCGCTGAGCGCAAAGGACTACCTCAGTCTGCTGGCTTCGACTCCCGGCCGGCCGCTGTCCAGGGCAGTTGGCGCGTCGAAGCATGTGGAGCCGCCTGTCGGAGTCGAACCGACGACCTATTCATTACGAGTGAATCGCTCTACCGACTGAGCTAAGGCGGCGTTATTCGCGGCTCTGCGAGTCTACGACAGGCCGCCGCCGACCGGACCGTCGGCCGCAGCGCTGCCGGCGTACGCCGTACGGGATCCGCAGACGCTCGCCTTGCTGCACGCGCAGCGGCGGCCGCCATCGTCCAGCCGGACGGTCACGGTGTCCGACGGCACGTTGCGCCCCACGACCCGGCCGGGCCCGTCCGGTGTTTCGACCTGCTCGCCGACGGCGGGCGCGGTCGCCAGGAAGTCCGTGTACAGCGGGTGCTCGTATTTCAGGCAGCACATCAACCGCCCGCACGCGCCGGAGATGCGCATGGGGTTGAGCGGCAGGTCCTGGTCCTTGGCCATCCGGATGGAAACCGGTTCGAAGTCCTTGAGGAATGTCGAACAGCACAGGTCCCGCCCGCAGGAGCCGATCCCGCCCTGCACCCGCGCCTCGTCCCGCGCGGAGAGTTGGCGTAGCTCGACCCGTGTCCTGAGGGTGGCGCCGAGGTCACGGACCAGCGCCCGGAAGTCGACCCGGTGCGGGGCGGTGAAGTACACCGTGGATCGCGCCGGCGCGTCGGCGTCGTCGAGGACGGCGTCGACCGCTACGACCTTCATCGGCAATTCGTGCTCACGGATCAGGCGCTTGGCGGCGACCCGGGTACGCGCCTTGACGGTTCGCAGCGCGTCGTCGCGAGCGACCTCGGCCGCTCCGGCCATCCCAGCGAGGGTCGGAAAACCGGCAGCCTCCACATCCACCCACTGCCCGGCCCAGACGCACTCGGCCACCTCGGGGCCGTCGTCGGTCGGGACCAGCACCTTGTCGCCGACCCGCGGCGCGAACCCGCCCGGATCGAAGTAGTACAGCCGCCCGTGGCGGGTGAAGCTCACCGCGCAGAGCAGGCCCATCGTCAGACAATAGGACCGAGTGACCGAAAGTACTCAGCGCATGCGCAGCGCCACGGTCATGGCCTCGATGGCGATGCGTGGCTTGACGTTCAGTTCCAGCGCCGTGCGCGCGGCCAGCACGGCCTCGAGCCGGCGCAGGATGCCCTCGGCGGACAGCCCCCGGGCCAGCCGCCGGATGTCGATCTCCACGTCGCTGTGGAAGAGCCGGGTCTGCGCTCCGCTCCGGACGGTGAGGGCGTCGCGGTAGAAACCGGCGAGATCGACCAGGGCGCGGTCCAGTGCGTCGCGCTGCGCCCGCGTCGCCCGGGACTTCTGCCGCCGTTCCAGCTCCTTGAGCTGCCCGGCCGAGCCGCGCGCCGCCGCGGCGGTGCCTTTCCCGGTGCCCCCGGCACCGAGTGCAACGCGGAGCGCCTGCGCCTCCGGCTCGTCCCGCTCCCGGGACCGGCCGGCAGCCTCCTCCTCGGCACCGCCCACCAATTCATCGGCTGCGGCGAAGGAGTCGGCCAACGAACGCAGCGACAGCGGGATGTCGAGGACCGCCTTGCGGCGGATGCGGGCCTGCTCGTCGCGAGCGAGCCACCTGGCCCGGCCCACGTGACCCTGCGCGGCGCCGGCCGCCCAGGCCGCCTGGGCGGCGTCCACACCGTCCCTGCGGATGAGGACCTCGGCGACCGCGGCGTCCTCAGGCACCCGTAGCGGGATCACCCGGCAGCGCGAACGAAGCGTGACGGAGACGTCGTCCGGGTGCGTCGACGGCGCGCAGAGCAGAAACACCGTGCGCGCCGGTGGCTCTTCGACGGCCTTGAGCAGCGCGTTCGCGGCACCTTCGGTCAGCCGGTCCGCGTCCTCGACGATGACGACCTGCCAGCGGCCGGCCGACGGTCGCCGAGCAGCCGTGCGGACGAGCGCCCGCATGTCGCGGACGGGAATGGACAGGCCGTCAGGTACCACGACATGAACGTCGGCGTGGGTGCCCGCGCGCACCGTGTGGCATTGAGCG
>JACCXW010000307.1 GCA_013696785.1 Geodermatophilaceae bacterium
GGGGCGCATCACCATGCCCGGCCCGCCGCCGTACGGCGGGCCGTCCACGCTGCGATGCACGTCGGTTGCCCAGTCCCGCAGATCGTGTACGCCGAGGCTCACCAACTCGGCATCCATCGCCTTGCCCAGCAGCGACTGCCGCAGCGGCGCCAGGTACTCGGGGAAGATCGTGACGACATCGAGGCGCAGCGGGCCGGTCACAGTTCGAGCAGTCCCTCCGGTGGCCGCACCTCGACGTACCCCGCCTCGACGTCGACAGTCGGGACCATGTCGGCGCGAAATGGAACAAGCAGTTCGCTGCCTGCCTCCCGCTCGATCGCCAGCAGGTCACCGGCCGGACCGTGGACGACGTCGCGCACGACACCGACCGCGGTCCCGTCACCCAGCCGGGCCCGCAGCCCGACGAGTTGATGGTCGTAGAACTCGTCGGCGTCCGTGATCGGCGGCAGCTGATCGACGTCGACGAGCAGCAGGGTGTCCCGCAGCGTCTCGGCCGCCGCGCGGTCGCCGACGCCGTCCAGCGCGAGCACCCACCGGCCGCCTTGCACGAAGGACCGGGCGATCGTTACCGGCCCGCGCTCGGTGGGCTCCGTCGCGAGCACGGCACCCGGGGCGAACCGGTCGTCGGGATCGTCGGTACGGACCTCGATCGTCAACTCGCCCGACACGCCGTGCGGGCGCCCGATCCTGGCCACGACGAGCTGGCGCGGTCCGGCGTCGGGCGTCCCCGGCAGCACGTTCTAGGCGTCGGTGTCGACGACGTCGACCCGCAGGCCACGGCCGCCGACGCCGGTCATGACCTGGCGCAGCGCCCGGGCCGTGCGCCCCCCGCGACCGATCACCTTGCCGAGATCCTCAGGATGCACGCGAACCTCGAGGATTCGCCCGCGACGACCGGTGACGAGATCGACCTGGACGTCGTCGGGGTTGTCCACAATGCCGCGGACGAGATGCTCCAGCGCTGCCTCCAGCACTAGGCGTCCTTGGCGGCGGTGTCGGCTTCGGCGGCGGTGTCATCTGAAGCAGCGGTGTCGGCTTCAGCGGCTGTGTCGGCCTCGGCGACGGGGGCCTCGGTCGCAGTCTCGGCCTCGGGTGTGGCGGTCATTGCCGGGGCGGCATCGGTTTCGGGCGGGGCGGAAGCATCAGCCGTAGCGGGAGCATCAGCCGTGGCAGCGGCGCTGTCCGCCTTGGCCTTCGGTGCCGCCTTGCGCTTCGGTGTGGTCGCGCCGTCGGCGGGCTCCCCGGCGAACTCCAACGCGGCCGCCTGGAAGGCCGCTGCCTTGTCGGCCTTGGGGGCCTTGACCAGCATGGGGGGCGGCGCGGGCAGACCCTTGAACTTCTGCCAGTCGCCAGTGACACGCAGGATCGCAGCGACCGCCTCGGTGGGCTGCGCGCCGACGCCGAGCCAATACTGCGCCCGCTCAGAGTCGACCTCGATGAAGGACGGGTCCTCCTTCGGATGGTACTTGCCGATCATCTCGATCGACCGTCCGTCGCGCTTGGTCCGCGCGTCGGCGACGACGATCCGGTAGTACGGCGCGCGCATCTTGCCCAGGCGCATGAGCTTGATCTTGGTTGCCACAGTCTGCGGATACTCCCAGTTCTCGGACACGGGTGAGGTCATGGATCCGCGTGGGGTTACGGAGTCAGAGCCTCGGCGGGACCGGAGTCCACGCGGTGAGAGGCCACGCGAAGCCGGTTCGACTCGCCATTGTGCCAGATCAGGTAAGCGGGAGCTCGGGCAGAGGCCACGACGGATCCGGAACGAAGGACGTCCATGTGTGGTCGAAGGGCGCCTCACCGCGCTCGGCCGTCGCCACCAGCTCGGCACCCTGCGCGCGGATGACCGATGCTTCGGCCTCGGTCCAGAAACCGGGCAAACCCGTGGTCACCTCGAACTCGTCCTCGTCCTTCCACTGGGGCGCCTCCCCGGACGGCACCCAGACGTCCAGCACGTGGTCGACGGTGTCGATCACGCGCACGCCTCCGTCGTACCCCCGGCGGTGAACATCCTCGAGATTGCCATACCACCCCAGGAACCGGCGGTCCTCGGCCCAGAACAGCCAGACCGAGTACGGCGCGCTCGGAGGCACCAGCTTGAGAATCCCGGTCCCGCGCCACAGCCGGGGTACGGCGACGCGCGGCAGCCTGAACCGCTCGCGCAGCGGCGCCTCTCGCATGTCGCGCCCGTCGGCCAGCGGGGAGCCGACCACCGGGGTGCCCGGCGCCAACCAGAGCACGAGCCAATCCGGGCCGTCCTCGACGACGGTCATCGGGCGGACATCGCGGAGCACCGCGTGGCGCCAGTAGCGAAAGAGGATCTGGTCGCCAGGTGACCACTGCTCAGTAGGAACGGCCGACCACCGCGATCAGATCCGGCTCGTCCTCGGCCTCCGGTACGCCACCGTCGGCGCGGATCAGGCAACGCACCGACACCGCCTGGGTGGCGAGCTCGGTCTCCCCTTCGACGCCGAGCGTCGCCCACGGGATGCGCGCCCAGCCGGTCGCCGCGGCCGTCGCCGCTTCGTCCACAGTGGACACATCCACCGTTGCCGCCTCTCGACGGGCCAGCGCCTCGTCGTACAGGACCTGCTGGTCCTCCACCAGCGCCGCGCTCACGTCCCGAGCGACCTCGGCGAGAGTCACGGGCGTCTTGGTCCCTGGGATCCGCCGTACAACGGTGACCGTGCCCTCAGCCAGGTCCCGGGGACCGACCTCGATTCGTACCGGAACCCCCTTCAGCTCCCAGTCGACCGCGCGCCGGCCGAAGGCGATGTCGACGCGGTCGTCGACATCGACCCGGATCCCGGAGGTGCGCAGCTCGTCCACCAACCGCTGCACAGCTTCCGGTACGCCGTCACCGTCCTTGACGACGGTGATGACGACCTGGACCGACGCCAGCGCGGGCGGTACCCGGAGCCCGGCGTCGTCGCCATGGCACATGATCAGGCCGCCGACCATTCGGGTGGACACTCCCCACGACGTCTGCCACGCGTACTCCTGCTGGCCGGACGAGGACAGGTACTGCACGTCGAAGACCTTGGCGAAGTTCTGCCCCAGGTCGTGGCTCGTGCCCATCTGCAGCGCCTTGCCGTCGCGCATCATCGCCTCGCACGACAGCGAGTTGACGGCGCCCGCGAAGCGTTCCCTAGCCGTCTTAAGACCCTTGACGACCGGGACCGCCAGCACGGTCTCCATGAAGTCGGCGTACACGTCATTCAGGATCCTGCGGACGTATGCGCGGGCTTCCGCCTCGGTGGCGTGGCAGGTGTGCCCTTCCTGCCAGAGGAACTCCGTCGTCCGCAGGAAGATGCGCGGCCGGAGCTCCCAGCGCACGACGTTCGACCAGTTGTTCAGCAGCATGGGCAGGTCCCGGTAGGACTGCACCCACTTGCTGAAGAAGCTGTTGATGATGGTCTCCGACGTGGGCCGGACGACGATCGGCTCCTCCAGTTCCTTTCCACCGGCGAACGTGACGACCGCAAGCTCGGGCGCGAACCCTTCGACGTGGTCGGCCTCGCGCTGCAGATAGCTCTGCGGGATGAACAGCGGGAAGTAGGCGTTCTGAGCGCCGGCCGCCTTGATCCGGTCGTCGACCTCGCGCTGCATCCGCTCCCAGAGCGCGTATCCCCAGGGCCGGATCACCATCGTGCCGCGGACCGGACCATTGTCGGCCAGCTCCGCCTTGGCGATGACATCTTGGTACCAGCGGGGGAAATCCTGCGCCTGAGGCGTCAGAACGGGGGCCTTTGCCATGTCCGCGATGCTACGGGGCGGTCCATGGGCAACGGCGGTAGGTTTTTGGGACCGCGGGAGGGTGGCTCGGATGCGCAATCTGGATCGGACCTATGTCGCCGAGGTCGGCGCCGACAACGCCCGCTTGCTGGCAACCGAGAGCCGCACCGCGGTGCTGGCCCGCGAGTACCGCCCCAAAGATCTGGGCGACGGCCGGATCTCGCTGAACGCGTTGGCTCTCGGCGCGTCCCGGGAACTGGGCGAGGAGGAGGACGGCGCGATCACCGAGGACGCCGAAGGCCTGCGTATCTGGGTCGGCGACGACGCCTACGAGCTGGTCGTCACCGACATCGGGAACTGACCCCGACCGCTGAGCGCCCCGTCCAACGGCGGGGTCAGGCGACGACGCGGCCGCGGAGCACGATCCGAGCCGGAGCTGCGAGCACCGACAGGTCGACACGGGGATCGGTGTCGTAGACACACAGGTCCGCGGGGGCACCTTCGTCGACGCACTGTCTGCCGAGCCAGTCGCGAGCCAGCCAGGACGCCGCACCCAAGGCGGCCTCGGCAGGCAGTCCCGCCTCGTGCAGGGCCAGAACCTCCCGCGCGATCTGGCCGTGGGTGATGCCGCCCCCTGCGTCGGTCCCGGCGTAGATGGCCACCCCGGCCTCGTACGCCGCCCGCACCCGGGCCTTAGCCGTACCGTGCAGCCGCATCATCCGGGAGTGGTACGCCGGGAACTTCGTCGCTCCGGCCGCGGCGAACTCAGGCAACCGCTCGACGTTGATCAGCGTCGGGACGAGCGCGGTGCCGCGCACGGCCATCTGCTCCACAAGGTCCTCGGTCAGCCCGGTGCCGTGCTCGATGCAGTCGATGCCGGCGTTGATGAGCGCCGGCAGGGCTTCCTCGCCGAAGGTGTGCGCGGTCACCCGCGCGCCTGCGTCGTGGGCCGCGGCGATCGCCATCGTCACGACATCGGCGGCCCACACGGGAGTGAGATCCCCGACCGTGCGGTCGATCCAGTCACCGACCAGCTTCACCCAGCCGTCCCCGCGCCGTGCCTGCTCGGCGGCAGCCGCCGGGAGGTCAGCGGGATCGACCTCCAGCGCGACGCCAGGGAGGTATCGCTTCGGTGGGGACAGGTGGCGCCCGGCGCGGATCAGCCGGGGCAGGTCCTCGTGCGAGTCCAGCTCGCGGGTGTCCACCGGCGACCCGCAGTCGCGGATCAGCAGTGTCCCGGCATCCCGGTCTGTCAGCGCCTGCTCGCGCCAGAGGTCCACTGTGGACATGCCACCGTCCGGCGCCATTCCGACGTGGCAATGTGCATCGACGAGACCTGGCACGAGCCAACCGCCGCGCGACACCGTCTCCGCGCCGGGCACCGGCTCGAACGTGAACGTCCCGTCGCGGACCCAGAGATCGGTTTCCTCGCCGGTGGGCAGTAGGACGCCATGGAAGTGGAGCGTCACCACGTCAGCTCTTGGGGAACTTCAGCTTGGACAGGTCAGGCAGCTGAGTTCCCGGCGGCAGCCCGGGCATGCCGCCACTCGGAAAGCCAGGGGGTAGTGCGGACGGTGTGCCCCCGGGCAGCCGTGGCGCATTCGGCCCGCCGCTGCGCCGTTTCTTGCCGCCCTTGCCCTTCTTTCCGGCGGATCTGCGGGAGGACCTACGCATCCCAGCCCCAGGGATTGCACTTGCCATTTGTTGCATCATCTTGCGGGCCTCGAAGAAGCGCTCGACGAGGGAGTTGACCTCGGCGACGGTGACCCCCGAACCGTTGGCGATCCGTGCTCGCCGGGACCCCTTGATGATCGTGGGATCCTGCCGCTCTCCCGGCGTCATGGACCGGATGATCGCCGCCGTACGGTCGAGGTCGGTGTCCTTGACCTGCGAGAGCTGGTCCTTCATCGCCGCGCCGCCCGGCAACATGCCGAGCAGGTTGGTCAGCGATCCCATCTTCTTGATCGCCATCATCTGCTCGAGGAAGTCCTCGAGCGTGAACTTCGTGCCGCTGGCCAGTTTCCCGGCCATCTCCTCGGCCTGGTCGGCGTCGAAGGCGGTCTGGGCCTGCTCGATCAAGGTCAGCATGTCGCCCATGCCGAGGATGCGCGACGCCATCCGTTCGGGGTGGAACACGTCGAAGTCGCCGAGCTTCTCCCCTGTGGACGCGAAGAGAATAGGCTCGCCGGTGACGTGTCGCACCGAGAGCGCGGCACCACCTCTGGCGTCGCCGTCCAGCTTGGACAGCACCACGCCGGTGAAGCCGACGCCGTCACGGAACGCCTCGGCGGTGGTGACCGCGTCCTGGCCGATCATCGCGTCGACGACGAAGAGGATCTCGTCCGGCGCGACGGCGTCGCGGATGGCCGCGGCCTGCGCCATCATCGCCTCGTCGATGCCGAGCCGGCCGGCCGTGTCGACGATGACGATGTCGTGCATGGACCGGCGGGCCCGCTCGACGCCTGCTCGCGCGACCTCGACGGGGTCGCCGACGCCGTTGCCGGGCTCGGGGGCGAACACGTCGGCACCGGCCTGGCGGCCGACGATCTGAAGTTGAGTCACAGCGTTGGGGCGCTGCAGGTCGCAGGCGACGAGCAGCGGGGTGTGGCTCTGCGCCTTGAGCCACTGGGCGAGCTTGCCGGCCAGGGTGGTCTTGCCGGAACCCTGCAGGCCGGCGAGCAGGATGACCGTCGGCGCGGTCTTCGCGAAGCGCAACCGCCGGGTCTCGCCGCCGAGGATGGCGATGAGTTCCTCGTTGACGATCTGGACC
Source organism: Geodermatophilaceae bacterium (assembly GCA_013696785.1). Taxonomy (GTDB): domain Bacteria; phylum Actinomycetota; class Actinomycetes; order Mycobacteriales; family Geodermatophilaceae; genus JACCTY01. The sequence goes on from JACCXW010000307.1 coordinate 6,506, forward strand.
ACCTGCTGCGCCGGGTTCAAGGCCTTGGAGACCTCCTCGCCGAGGGCGCGTTGTTTTACCGACGCGATGAAAGCGCGGACGACGACGAGCGCGACATCGGCTTCCAGCAGGGCGATGCGGATCTCCCGGCAGGTGGCGTCGATGTCAGCCTCGGAGAGCCGGCCCTTTCCGCGCAGGCTGGTGAACACCTTTTCCAGGCGGTCGGACAGGGTGTCGAACACGGTGGCGTCAATCCTCAACAAGCAGACGGTGATTCGGTGGGCTCACCTGAGAGCCTAGCCAGCAATCAGGCCACCGCGGACGGCGCCGGTCTCAGCCGGGATCGGGGCCTTCGACGTTGATCACGTGCGTCCCGGACCCGGCGCGTACGACGACGGCCGTCGAGCGGTCTGCGGTCGGGTTCACCTCGCGGTGCACCACACCCGGTGGCACATTGACGAAGTCCCCAGGCCCCGCGTCCGCGCTCTGCTCGCCGCCCGGCCCGTACTGCATTCGCATCACGCCGGAGACGACGTACAGGGTCGTCTCGAAGCCGTCATGATGATGCCAGCCGGTCTCGGCGCCGGGCTCGGTGTGCACCAGTCCTGACCACATCGACCCCGTATCCAAGGCCAACCGGCGATCCATCCCCGGTGTCGCGTGCCCGTCGCTCAACGCCGTACCGGCGATCACCCGCACCGTCTCAGCCATCACGCAGGTCCTCCCTCCACCGCGGCCAGCAAGGCCTGCTCCACGGTACGGCGCAGCTCCGGGTCGCCGACGAGCCCACCGTCAGCTGCCCGCACGGCGAACACGTCCACCACGGATCCACCCAGCGTGCTGATCCTGGCGCTTCGGACGTCCAGCTGGCAACGCTCGAGGGCGCCGGTGAGCCGGTACAGCAGCCCGATGGAGTCCGCCGTACGCACCTCGACGATGGTCGCGTCGCTGGCCTGGCCGTCGAACCAGACCACGCGCGCGGCGGTGTCGGCCGGTACCGGGTATGCCCGCTCGGCCGCACCCAATCGCGCGGCCAACGAGAAGCGGCCCGCGAGGAGAGCAATGAAATCGGCTCGCAGCACGTCCAGGTCGGCCACCCGGCCGAACCGGGCGGCCACCCGGAAGACGTTGACCGCATGGGTGCCCTCGGTGGTCACGGTCGCTGTCACGACATCAAGGCCGTGTACGGCGAGCAGCCCGGCGAGGCGGCTCAGCAGACCGGCGGTGTCCGGGGCGACGACGAGCAACTCCCCCACGCTCTCCGAGCCGGCGGCGGCCTTGTCGTCGGACGGGGTGGGCCGATCCGGCCAACGCAGCGGGGTGATCGTCGGTCGGTCGAGCCGGACGGCGAGGCGGGCCTGCTCCGGTAGCACCGCCGGCACGGGGCGGGTCGCGCCGCTGACCTCGATGCGCACCCGGTCGACGAGGCCGGCGACGAGAACAGCCTTCCAGTCACTCCACGCCGCCGGGCCGGTCGCGCGGGCATCGGCCAGGCAGAGCGCCTGCAGCAACTCCAGGACGTCGCTCGACCCACCGACGGCAGTGACGATCGACTCGATGGTGGCGGGGTCGTCGGGGTCGCGCCGGGTCGCCGCCGTCGGCAACAGCAGGTGGTGGCGGACAAGCCTTGTCAGGACGTCGATGTCCTCCTCCGGCAGGCCGATCTGAGCGCCGATCTGAGCAGCGATCAGGGCGCCGCTCTCGCTGTGGTCTCCCGGCTGGCCCTTGCCGATGTCATGGAGCAGCGCGGCCAGCAGCAGCAGGTCCGGGCGAGACACCAGCATGGTCAGCGCCGACGCTTCGGCGGCGCACTCCATCAGGTGGCGGTCGACGGTGAAGCGGTGCACCGCGTTGCGCTGCGGACGGGACCGCACCTGCTCCCAGCTCGGCAGCAGCCGGCTCATCAGGCCGTACTGGTCCAGTGCCTCGATGACCGGCACTGCCCCGTGCCCCGCCCCGAGCAGCCGGACCAGGGAATTGCGAACGGATTCGGGCCACGGGACCGGAATCGAGGGGGACTCAGCCACGAACCGGCGCAGTGTGAACGGCGAGAGCGGCAGGTTCGCCGCAGCAGCCGCTGCCGCCGCCCGCAACAGCAAGCCGGCATCCCACGCCGGCTCCGCCGCGCGGGCGAGCAGCACCTCCCCGTCGTACTCCACGACATCGTCGGCCAGCGGCCGTCGGTCGACGCGGCGCCGGGCACGCCACCTGCCGCGACGAGACAGTTCCGATTCCACCGTTCGCCATGCGATGTCGGAGGCGAACCGAACCGTCCGCCCGGCGGCGGCCACCGAGCGCAGCAGATCGTCGGCATCGGCGGCCCCCACGGCCAGCGCCACGGCGGACTGTTCCTGCTGGAGCAGCCGGTCGAGGCAACGTCCGGCGCGGCGGTGCAGTTCGCCGCGCACGTCGAGCAGCAACGTTCTCGCGGTGCGCACCCCCACGTCCGGCTCGTCGACCAGCTGGGCCGCCGCCAGCGCGCGCAGGACGAGACAGTCCCGAATGCCGCCGAGGCTCTCCTTGAGGTCGGGCTCGAGCAGGAATGCGAGTTCCCCGGCGATGCGCTCCCGTAGCCGTGACGCCTCGGCCAGCGCAGGGAGGTGGTTGTGCGCCCTGGCCCGCCACACCTCGTACGCCGCCGCGCGCAGTGAGTCGCTCAGCCACTTCGATCCCGCGACGTGTCGCGCGTCCAGGAGGCCGAGCGCGGCTTTGGCGTCCCGCTCGGCGACCGCGCGTACCTCGGGGATGGTGCGCACGGAGTGGTCCAGACTCAGCCCGCTGTCCCAGATCGGGTACCACAGCGCCTCGGCCCGCGCGCGAACACCGGGACCGCCGTCATGCACCAGCACCAGATCGAGATCGCCGTAGGGCGCCGGCTCCCGCCGGCCGAGCCCGCCGACGGCTACCAGCGCCACCTCGGCATCGGCGTCGCCCTGCTCGAGCAGCCCGCGCAGCCAGTCGTCGTACAGGTCGCTCAGCGTCGAGCGGAGGTCGGCGCCACGAGTCTCGATCCGACCGAGAAGCTCCACCCGGGACTGCCGCAGCGCCACGGCAGGCTCAGAGCGCGTCGGTGCCACGCTCTCCCGTCCGCACCCGGACGACGTCCTCGACCGCCGTCACCCACACCTTCCCGTCGCCGATCGACCCGGTCCGCGCGGCCTCGACGATGACGTCGGTGACCCGCGTCGAGTCCAGGTCGTCGACGAGCACTTCGATCCGCACCTTGGGCACGAAATCGACCTGGTACTCCGCACCGCGGTACACCTCGGTGTGGCCTTTCTGCCGCCCGTAGCCCTGCACCTCGCTGACGGTGAGCCCCGCGACGCCGATCGTCTCCAGGACCTTCTTGACGTCATCGAGCTTGAACGGCTTGACGATCGCGGTCACCAGTCTCACGCGGACGCTCCTTGAGTAGACGCGGCGGTCGCGGCAGCGGCCGGACGAACCCCGCTCGTCGATACGCCGCCGCCGCCGAGGCTGGTGAAGTCGTAGGCGGACTCGGCATGCTCGGCGTTGTCGATGCCGGTCAACTCATCCTCCTCGTCGATCCGGAAGCCCATGGTCTGCTGGATCGCGAACCCGATGATGTACGTCAGCACGAACGACGTCGCCAGTACGGCGAAGGCGCCGACTGCCTGGCGCCACAACTGGTCCACACCGCCGCCGTAGAACAGTCCGTCGACGTCGGCGGTGGCGGAGGCGGAGGCGAAGAGCCCGACCGCAAGGGTGCCCCACAGCCCGCCGATCAGGTGAACGCCGACGACATCGAGGGAGTCGTCGTAACCGAAGCGGTACTTCAGTCCGACCGCGAGGGCGCAGAACACCCCGGCCAGCGCACCGATCGCGATCGCGCCGAGCGGCGTCACGGACGAACACGACGGAGTGATCGCGACCAGACCGGCAACGACCCCGGAAGCACCACCCAGCGATGTGGCATGCCCGTCGCGCAGCTTCTCCACGAGCAGCCAGCCGAGGGAGGCCGCGCCGGTGGCGACCATCGTGGTCACCCACACCTCCGCGGCCTGCCCGTTCGCGGAGATCGCCGACCCGGCGTTGAATCCGAACCAGCCGAACCACAGCAGGCCGGCGCCGATCATCACCAGCGGCAGGTTGTGCGGGCGCATGGGCTCCTTGCCGAAGCCGTGCCGCTTGCCGAGGACGAAAGCCAGCGCCAGGCCCGCGGCGCCGGCGTTGATGTGCACCGCCGTACCGCCCGCGAAGTCGATCGCGAGCAGCTTGTTGGCGATCCAGCCGCCGGTCTCGGACTCAGCGCCGTTGAACGCGAACACCCAGTGGGCGATTGGGAAGTACACGACCGTCGCCCACACCCCGGCGAAGACCATCCACGGCCCGAACCGGGCCCGGTCGGCGATGGCGCCGGAGATGAGCGCCACCGTGATGATCGCGAACACCGCTTGGAAGGACACGAAGGCCATGGACGGGATCGTGAAGACCAGGCTCGTCGCCGCGAACCCACCGTCCAGGCCGCTCGTCCCCAGCAGGCCCCTGAGCCCGAAGAACTCGAACGGGCTGCCCACGATGCCGCCGCCGATGTCGTCACCGAAGGCCATCGAGTACCCGTAGAGCACCCAGAGCACGCTGATCAGCGCCAGGGCTCCGAAGCTCATCATCATCATGTTCAGGACGCTCTTCGCGCGGACCATGCCGCCGTAGAAGAGCGCCAGGCCGGGGGTCATCAAAAGCACGAGCGCGGCGCTCGCAAGCACCCACGCGGTATCGCCGGTATCCATAGCAACCTCATCACGGTGTCATCGGCCGTCAGCCGGGTGCGACGTCGGTGAACCGTGACAGGACGGTGTTACTCAGGCTTTCCCCGGATGTTTCCGGCGGGTTATCTCAGACGTCGAATGTGACGTTCGTGCGCACGGCTCGGCTACGCCGCCGGAGGGTAGGCGACGGTCCGCAGCGACCCCGGCCCGTAGCCCTGCTCCCCCAGCGACGTCCCCGAGATGACCACGCGACCGCTGCGTTCCTCGACCACCACGGCCGCGGCGTCGCTGCGTCGGGACCGGGACTCGTCGAAGATCGTGGTGTCCAGCACCTGACCGTCCCGGTCGTAGGCCAGCAGGAGGAACTCGTACGGGACGTTGTCCGCGGGCTTGAGGTCGCTGAATCCGGTCGCGTAGACGATGCCGCGGCGGCCGTCCACCGCCACGTCCTGGGCGGCGTCTTCGCCGCCGACACCGTCGAAGCTGCGGACCCACCGCTGCTGACCGTCCGCGGCATAGGCGAGGGTGAAGGTGTCCGCCCGTTGGCCCAGCGGGGCCTGGAAGCCGCTCACGTACACGTCGCTGGTGACCGGGTCCACGGCCAGCGCCGCGGGTACCTGGGCACCGTCACCGCCGTACCGGCTCTGCCACTGCAGCTGACCGTCCGAGGTGTACGCCACGGTCAGTGCGTCCCCCCGCACGCCCGGACCCGCCTGGCCGGTCACGACCACCGTCCCGGTCTGCTCGTCCACCGCGAGGTCGATGGCCTCGGCGCCGCCCGGCGGGGTCGCCGTCCACAACAGCCGACCCCCCGGGCTGTAGCCGTAGACGACGATTCTGCTGCTGCCCCCGGTGCCCGTAATCGTCCCGGCGACGAACACCCGCCCGCTGTCCGGATCGATCGCAAGTGACGTGGCCCGGACGGAGCTCGAGGGTGAGGGCGAGGTTCCGCGGCGTTCGCGCAGCAGCGTTCCGTCGTAGGCATAGGCCAGCAGGACCGGCACCGAGGTGGCGCCGGTGGTGAAGCCGGCGACGTAGACGACGCGGCGCTGCGAGTCGACCGCGACGTCGACCGGTGCCGCACCGCCGCCTCCGGGACCTGAATACCGGCTGGTCCACAGGGCCGGCCCGGCCTCGCCGTACGCGGTCAGCACGATCTCGTCGGTCCCGTCCGAATAATCGCCGGCCAGCGAGAACAAGGTCCCGGCCGCCGAGTCGATGTCCAGGCCGGACCCCACCAGGGCGTCGTTCACTGGATCGTTCCCCACCGACGGGCGGGTGCCCAGCCGTGCCCCGGCGGCGGTGTAGCCGGCTATGTCGGACCCGGTCGCCGTCGTGCCCTGGACGAACACCGTCCCGTTGCGCTCGTTCAGTGCCAGATCGTCGAACTCGACCCCGAAGAAGCTCTGCTCCGGGTCCACGGTGGTCTCCACCTGGGTCCAGAGCGGCTCGGAGTCGGCCCATCCGGGCAGCACCGGCAGCCCGATCGACACCGCAACGGTCAGCAGCACGGTCGTCCGGAACAGTCGCTTTATGTTGTCCCCCGAGGTCGGTGAAGGGCGAAGGGTACCCCGACCGGCTGGCTCGTTGAGTCCTGAACCCCGACACCACCGAATCGTCGATGACCCGACGCATCGGCTAAGGCCACCTGCTAGTTATTGCATCCAATGTGCCGTAAGGCAGTATCGTGAAGCGACTACCGAAACGCACCGTGGAGGTCCCGTGCACGTGCCAGACGGATTCATCGACGCCCCGTTGTCCGTCGTCGGCGGTGTCATCGCAACCGTCGGCGTCGGCGTCTGCCTGCGAGGGGCGCGGCGTGAACTCGACGAGAAGACTGCGCCGCTGGCCGGTCTGGTGGCCGCGTTCGTGTTCGCGTTGCAGATGCTCAACTTCCCGGTGGCGCTCGGCACCAGCGGGCACCTACTCGGTGGGACCTTGGCCGCGGTACTGGTCGGTCCCTATACCGGCGCATTGTGTGTCACCGTCGTGCTGACGGTGCAGGCGCTGTTCTTCGCCGACGGCGGGACGACCGCCCTGGGAATCAACATCACGACTATGGCCATCGTCACCACCGTCGTCGGCTACGGCATCGTGGTGCTGCTGCGCGCGCTGCTGCCGGCGAGACCGGCGTCAGTCGTCCCGGCGGCGTTCGTCGGGGCGCTCATCTCGGTGCCGGCGTCCGCCCTGGCCTTCGTCGGTTTCTACGCTCTTGGCGGCACGACCGGGCTGTCGCTCGGCGGTGTCCTGGTCGCGATGGTCGGCGTCCACGTCCTGGTTGGTATCGGCGAGGCCGTCATCACAGCCTTGACCGTCGGGAGTGTCGTCACGGTTCGACCCGACCTTGTTTACGCCACCCGCAGTTACGAGCAGCCGCTGGAAATCCGTCACACCGAGCAAGCGGCCTGAGGAGGCTCCCATGACCGACCGCGCCTCGTCGGGCAAGCGCAACCGCGTCTTCTTGCTGGCATGCCTGGCCATCGCCCTGCTTCTCGCCGGGGTAGTCAGTTCCTACGCGAGCAGCGAGCCCGACGGTTTGAACAAGGTGGCCGCGGACAAGGGATTCGACGTCAACGTCCAGGATCACGATCTCGACGGCTCGCCGCTGGCCGGCTACGCCACATCAGGCGTGGACAACCCCCGGTTGTCAAAGGGCCTGTCCGGCGTGCTCGGCGTGTTCATCACCCTGCTCCTGGGTGCCGCGCTGTTCGCGATCGTGAGCCGACGCTCCCGTGACTCAGGCGGCCCGGGCGCCAGGGGCGGGCCGGACCCGGCCAGACGGACGTGAGCGCGGGTCACCACCATCATCTCTACCTCGACCGTGCCTCGCTGATCCACCGGCTCCCACCGCAGTGCAAGATCGCGGCCGTCGTGCTCTTCGTCACCGCCGTTGTCACGACGCCGCGGGGCTCGTGGTGGCCGTACGCGGTCTACGTTCTCGCGCTAGGCGCCGTAGCCGCCGCCGGCCGCGTTCCCGCACCGACGATCCTGCGCCGCATGATCATCGAAACACCATTCGTGCTGTTCGCCGTCATCCTGCCGTTCGCCTCGCCGGGCCCGAAGACCGACGTGCTCGGCCTGACGTTGTCTGCGACCGGGCTGGAATCCGCCGGGATCCTGCTGGCCAAAGGCACCCTGGGAGTGGTCGCCTCGATCCTGCTGGCGGCGACCACTCAGCCCCGCGATCTGCTGCTGGGACTGCAGCGATTGCACATGCCACAGCTGCTGGTGCAGATCATGACGTTCATGTTCCGCTACATCGAGGTGGTCCTCGGCGAGATGAACCGGATGCGCGTCGCCCGCGAGTCGCGCGGTTTCGACGCCCGCCATGTCGGGCACCTGAAGGTGGTCGCGCAGTCCGCGGGAGCCTTGTTCATCCGCTGCTACGAACGGGGAGAGCGGGTGCACCTGGCGATGCTGTCCCGCGGCTACACCGGCCGGCTGCCGGTGTTCGCCGATGCGAGGTCCTCCACCGGCCAATGGGCGATGGCCGCGCTGTTGCCGCTGGTTGCCGTCGCGACCACCGTGGCGGCCTGGGCGACGTTGTGACCGCATCGCTTGTCGTCCATGGGCTCGCATTCGCCTACCCTGACGGCCATCAGGCCCTGTACGGCGTGGATCTGACCGTCGCTCGCGGCGAACGGGTCGCCGTTCTCGGACCGAACGGCGCCGGCAAGACAACGCTCGTCCTGCACCTCAACGGCATCCTCGGGGGCGGCCGGGGCACGGTGGCAGTCGCCGGGCTGCCGGTGACGAAGGAGCACGTCCGGGAGATCCGTCGCCGCGTGGGCATCGTCTTCCAGGACCCCGACGACCAGCTATTCATGCCCACCGTTCGAGAGGACGTCGCCTTCGGGCCGGCAAACCTGGGACTGCGCGGGCCGGAGTTGGCCGACCGCGTCCACGAGGCGCTGGTCCAGGTGGGGATGGCCGAGTACGCCGACCGCCCGCCGCATCACCTGTCCTACGGGCAACGCCGTCGCGTCGCCGTCGCCACCGTCCTCGCGATGCGCCCGGAGATCCTGGTGCTGGACGAGCCCTCATCCAACCTGGATCCGGCCAGCCGACGAGAGTTGGCCGACATCCTGCTGGGACTGCCGATCACCATCCTGATGGTGACCCACGACCTGCCGTACGCGCTGCAGCTGTGTCCGCGGTCGGTCATCCTCGACGACGGTGTGATCGTCGCCGACGGCTCGACGTACGACCTGCTCTGCGACGACGCGACCATGACCGCGCATCGGTTGGAACTGCCGTTCGGCTTCGACCCGCGGTCCGCAATGTCAGTCGCACCAGCGGCGAGCCCGAGCTTTCCGTAGCCGTAGCGGTCCTGTCCGGAATCGGTACCGCCACCTACGCCGCCGTGGCTGCCGCCGGCCGACTTGCTCCGCCTCGCCGTCGATGATCATGGGGAACGACCGGCCAGAGCCGGCAAATTCCCGACGTCATCGAACGGATAGCGGCATTTCCCGGAGATCACGTCCCGGCTGAGACGGCACCAGGGCTGGGGTAGGCACCGGGCGGAGCAACAGCCACACCGCCGGGACAGCGATGACGGTGGCGGTAGCAGCGATGAGCAGCCGGTAGTCGACAACCCCGATGAGGGCCGCACCCGCGGCGATCGACACCGTTTGCGGGCCGGTCATCGCGAGCTGCGTCGCCGCGCTGACCCGCCCCTGCAACCGGGCCGGGGTGAACCGCTGGCGGGCGGTGACGAATCCGACGATCAACCACGGAATCGCCACGCCGCCGAGGACTGCGCCGACCGCGACCGCAGCGAGCGAGGTCGACGCGAAGCCGATGCTGCTCACCGCGAAAAGGCCCAACGCTGCGCCCACCGTGCGCGTCTCGCCCACACGCTTGATCAGCAGGACGGCGGTGATCCCGCCGAGGATGCTGCCACCGCCCTGCAGGCTCATCAGGACACCGAAGAACGCCGGCTCGCGGCCCAGCCCCTCCTCCACCACGGCGAAGACGATGCTGTCGTAGGTGCCGATCACGGCGAAAGCGATGACGACGGCGATCACGAGCTGCCACAGCAGCGGATTCGCGCGGAGATGCCGGAAGCCCGCAGTGAACTCGCGCCCGAAGCTTTCCCGCGGCTGCTCGTCCGGGTCGGACTCCTGAACCCGGACGGTGAGAAGTGCAACGACCGCCAGGAGAAACGTCGCCGCCGCGAGCAGAGACAGGGCTCCCCCGCCGTACGCCGCATAGATCCCCGCGCCGACCAGCGGGCTGAGGATCCGCAAGCCCTGGTCGATCGTGCTCAGCGCGGCGTTGGCGGCGGCGAGGTCCTCATCCGGCAGCAGGTCTTTGAGCAGCCCGGACTGGGCCGCGCCGATCACCGTCCCGATCAGGCCGTACCCGAAGGCGACGGCGTAGATGATCCACAGATCGGCCACGGAGGAGACGGCGAGCAGCGACAGCACCATCGCCGCGCCGACGAGGAAGGTGGTGATGAGTAGCGGGCGGCGGCGGACCCGATCCGCGAGATGACCACCCACCGGCTCAGGAACACCGGGACCGCCAGCGCCAGGAAGACCAGCCCGGCCGCGGAGTTGCTGCCGGTCAGGTCTTTCGCCCAGATTGCCAGCGACAGGTACAGCGCGCTGTCCCCGAAGTTGCTAAGCGACCAGCCGACGAGCAGGCGGCGAAACCGTGGCTCCCGCAGGGCGCCCATCAGTCCTCCAGGGGGGTGAACAGGCCGACGCTGCTGGCGATGAACAGCCGCACCGGCTGGCGCCCGTCCGTGCCGTGCCCCGCAGTGCCGTGCCCTGCAGTGCCGTCCCCGGCTTTGCCGCCCCCGTGGGTACGGCGACCGTCGTCGCGCAGCCGCCGGACGAAGTGCCGCTCGATGAGGGCGTCCACCTCGGCGCTGATCTCGGCGAGCTCCTCGGGTGTCAGCCAGGCGGGGGCACCGGACATGAGCGACGCGCGGCGCCACGCCTCGGACTCCTCGCCACGGCGCTGCAGCCATGCCCGGATGCGGGCGAATTCATGGCGGAGGAAGAACTCGTCGAAGGCATCCCCCGCGGGTTTCGACGCATCTCCGCCGGCCCCGGCGCCCGCGTCTATCGCGACCTGCTGCCGCAGGCTGGCCAGCCGCCACGGCTTCTGCCGGCCCTCGCCCGGCACCGCCTCGATGAAGCCGAACCGCGCCAGCGTCCGGAGGTGGAACGAGCAACTGGCGACACTCTGCCCGGACAGCTCCGCGCACCGAGTCGCGGTAGCCGATCCCTCTCCCGCGAGGATCTCCAACAGGGCGAGGCGGGTGGGGTGGGCG
>JACCXW010000314.1 GCA_013696785.1 Geodermatophilaceae bacterium
AGCACCACGTAGCTCTTCCCGTCCGGCGGCAGCACGAACGCGGCCAGCACGGCGGCGGCGACGAAGCCGACGTTGAAGAGCGTGTCGTACAGCGTGAAGACCCGACCGCGGTACGCATCGTCGATGGTCTCCTGCACTATCGTGTCCACGCAGATCTTCACCGCCTGCCCGACGAACCCGATGACGCCGGCCGCCAGGATCACCGTCGGCATCCGGTACGGCGCGCCCAGGCTGAGCTGGCTGAGCGCGGCCGTGGCTGTCACGACGACGATCCAGCGCGGCTTGCCCATGGCGCGCACGGCCGGTGGCGTGGCCAGCGCGGCTAGGGCGGCACCGACGGCGCCGACGACGAGGACCTGCGTCAGGCCGGCCAGGCCCGAGCGGAAGACCCCGGACCCGTCGAAGTAGTTGCGGTACAGCAGCAGTGTCGTGACCGTGGCCAGGCCGACCAGGAAGCGGTGCGCACCGATGACCGTCAAGGCCGCCAACGCAGGACGGCGCTCGCGAATGTGCCTCGCACCGGCGAGCAGCCCGGCCAGGACATGCGCGGGACTGGGCCGGTCCAAACGCTCGCGCTCGTCCGGACCGAGCAGCTGCCGGGCGAAGCCGCGGGCCAGCAACGCCGAGACGGCGTAGCCGACGGCTGAACCCAGCGCGATTGCGGCGTACCCGGCATCACCGGCTCCGGCCAGCGCGCCGAGGCCCACGCCGCTGATCCCGCCGACGACTGCCGCGACCGTGCCCAGCGTGGTCGTGAACGCATTGGCCGACACGAGCAGGTCGACAGGGGTGACATGCGGAAGGGATGCGGACAGTGCCGAGAGGAAGAACCTGCTCACCGAGATGGCGGCCAGCGCGGCCACGTAGAAGGGCATGCCGCCGTTGCCGGCCCAGATCAGCGCTGCCACCACCGCGACCTGAGCGCAGCGGAGCAGGTTGGCCACGAGCAGCACGCGTTGGCGGCTCCAGCGATCGAGCAGTACGCCGGCGAACGGCCCGAGCAGCGAGTACGGCAGCAGCAGTACGGCGAACGCGGCCGCCACGTCGGTCGCGGTGGCGCCGCGCTCCGGGTTGAACAGCACCGCGCCGGTCAGGCTGGCCTGGAACACCCCGTCGGCCCACTGCGCGCTGATCCTGACCGCGAACAGCCGGCGGAAGTCCGCCCTGGACATGCAGACCCGCAGGTTCGCGAGCCCGGACCGCTCGGCGGCCCGCTCCTTTCCCGGTTGAGCGGCCGGCCCGGTTTCCGCGGCAGTGGCAGCATCGAGCGGGTTTGCGGGCACCGGCCGAGGGTAATCCGGGCACCCCGCCAAGGCGGGCTCCGGGGCGGCTGCGGCAGCCCTCGGGATGGGGCACAGTGAGCGTCATGCTTCCCGTGCGCAGCGGCGTCCTGCTCGTCGCGATGCCGGTGCTCACCGACCCGAACTTCGACCGAACCGTGGTGTACGTCGTCGACCACGGTGAGCAGGGCACGCTCGGCGTCGTCCTGAACCGCCCGAGTGACACCGACCTGCTCGAGATCCTCCCCGGCTGGTGGTCGCTGGCAGCCGCGCCGCGCACCTTTCACGTCGGGGGACCGTGCGAGCGGGACACCGCCCTCTGCCTCGGTGTCGGCAATCCACCGTCGGACGTACCCGGGCTGCGGCCGGTCGCCCAGCCGGTGCACCTCGTCGACCTGGACGCCGATCCCGCGGTGACCGGCGCGGTGCTGGATCGGCTGCGGGTATTCGCCGGGTACGCCGGCTGGGGACCGGGACAGCTGGCCGACGAGATCGCCGGGCAGGCATGGGCCGTCGTGCCCAGCCGGTCCACGGACGTGGTCAGCGAGGCGGACGGCACCGGTGCGTCGGGCCGGCCCAGTGAGGTCGGCGTCGGCCTCTGGCGGTCGGTGCTGCGGCGGCAGGGCGGAGCGCTCGCGATGCTGGCGGCGTACACCGAAGATCCGAGCCTGAACTAGCGCGTCGATGCTGACAGCACCCGGCCTGGCTTGGTAGAACGAAGGCCACGGGGGCGGCCCGGGGAAGGGGCCGCCCCCGCCTCTGTGCACTGGGGAAAGGTGCTAAAAGCCGAACTGGGCGGCGATCTCCGGGTACGCCGCCGCGTCGGCGATCTGCTCCTCCGGCGGGAACGCGATCTCGTGCGGGCTGTGGTTGCCCAGCGTGATCTGGACCGGGAAGGTGTTGTCCGGCGGTGGTGCGGTGAACTGATAGAGCAGATCGTCCTCGACACCGATGCTGATCGCCGCCGCGCCATGGCTGAACGTGTTCGTGAGGACCGAATCGATCCGTCCGGCGCCCTCCCAGGTGTAACCGGCCGCGAGCAGGTTGTCCGGATCGTCGGCCTCGTCGGCGGTGAGCCGGATGAGCATCCCGACGATGTTGTCCACCAGCCGGCCCTGCTGGTTCAGGTCGCTGCGCAGGTACTGCACACCCTCGCGCCCTGCGGCGCTCAATGCGTCGGTGAGGCCGGGGACGTTGCCGATGACGAGCCGGTCGGAACTGAAGTAGATCGTGCGCACCTCCTCGGGCTGACCGGTCTCGAACACCGTCGTGGTGTCCAGCGTGCCTGTCTTGGTGGTGAAGTCGATGCTGCCCGTCATCGTCAGCAGCGCCTCCTCCGCGTACTGCGCGGTGACGGTGACATCGGCTCCGCCCTTCTCCACGTTGCGGTGCAAGACGTCGGCCAGCACCTGCGCCTCGTCGGCGGTGATCTCGTCCCCGGGCGACCGGTCGGCGTTGGGATCGTCCCCGCCGCAGCCAGTGACGAGCAGGCCCGCCGCCAGCAGCAGGGGTAGGAGTCGGGAACGGGGCACACGCATGCACCCAGACTAAGCCGAGCCGACAGCGCGCAAGTGCGGCAGGATCGAGGACACGAGCGAGGAGGATCGATGCGGATCGAGTCGGTGGTCACATCTCTGACATGGATTCCGACGGACTCCATCCCGGGGTTGATGAAGCTGCCCTTCGACATGGGCGTCACCCGCTACGACGAGGTTCCGCCCTACACGCTGGATGATCTCGAGGCGTTGCGGCAGGCCGACCGGTTCCGGTTCGCGAACCAACTCGGAGGCTGGATCGACGTGACGGACGGCGTGATCACCGACCACGGCCGCACCGGCGGCGGGCACATGGGTTCCACGACGATCCGGATCGCTGGCAAGGCCATGACGTTCGCCGCGGTGGCGTTCCCGGATCTGGCACCCGAGCCCCAGGTCGGCGCGGACTGGGTGCGCTTCGAGCAGACCTGCGGCGGGCGGACGGCCGTACCGGCGCCGCGCCGGGTCACCCGGCCGCCGTTCCTGCAGATCACCGCGCCGACGGTCTGGACGACGCTGGCGGTGACCCTGTACGCCGATGGCCGCACGGAACACGAGCTGGTCGGTGCGAGCCCGTTCCCGCGGCACTGGGTCTACGACGGCGGCGGCAACCTGACCCACAAGAGCGGGCTGATGGACGTCAAGTCGTGGTCGCAGAAGTACTTTGGCGAGCACAGCCCCTGGGGCGACTACAACTCACCCGCTGTCGTGGCCGAGGTGGAGTCGCAACTCGAGCGGCGGCTCTCGACGCTGATCATGAGCGGCCGGGACAGCCGACGGCGCCGGATCGCCGTCGGCGAACCGCTCGTGCGGCAGGGTGATCCCGGCGACGAGCTGTACCTGCTGCTAGACGGGCTGCTGGCAGTGGACGTGGACGGCGAGGTGGTGGCCGAGGTCGGACCGGGCGCGATCGTGGGCGAACGCGCGCTGCTGGAAGGCGGGCTGCGCACGTCGACGCTGATCGCTGTCACACCTTGCAACGTCGCCGTAGCGCAGGGCCGCGACGTCGATCGAGCGGCGCTGACCGAACTCGCCGAAGGTCACCGCCGCGAGGACGCCTGAACCGGGTTGTCAGTGGATTCGTGCCACGCGCGGCGCGCAACGACTGATAACGATCTGGTGGAGCGGGTCAGCCGGCCGGCCGGTGCGTGCTGTTGATGCCGACGCCTACGTAACCAGGCTCGCTGGGAACCACGATGTCCGGCTGCCGGTCTGCGTTGAAGCGTCCGACCAGTACCGGCGACTGGACGTACTGATAGAAGCCGCCGCCGGTCAGGAACGGCTGTGGCCCACCGAAGGCGCCGGCGCCGTTGCCGAGTAGGATGTTGACGGTGAAACCCTCGACGTTGTCCAGGACGACGAGGTCGTTGGCGCCGTTGCTGTCGAAGTCGGCGATCGCCACGCTGCTGGGTCGCCGCCCGGCCGCATAGAACGAGGCTGGACCGAACGTCCCGTCGCCGGTACCGAGAAAGACAGCTACCGAGCTGCGGGTCAGGTCGGAGCGCACCTTGGTCTTGGTGCGACTCGCGGCCACGAGATCGGGAGTGCCGTCGCCATTGAGGTCGCCGACGGCCACCGAGGCCGGGTTGCGCCCCGCCTCCAACGGCTGACCCAGGCTCAGGTCCCCGGTCCCGTCGTTCATAAGCACCTGTACCAGAGTTGGGCCCGGATTGGACTGCGGGAAAAAGCTGCCGACCGCGACGTCCGGCGCGCCGTCGCCGTTGATGTCCTTGACTACCACGCCATTCGCGGTCTCGCTCAAAGTCACCTGGTCCGTACGGCGAAACGATCCGTCGCCGGCCCCGCGGAGCACATCCAACCGTCGATAGCTCTGCGTGAGGATCAGATCGAGGTGGCCGTCGATGTCGAGGTCTCCGATGCCGAGATCGAGTTCGATGCCACCGGTCGACGTCACCACCGCGCCTTGCCCGAACCCACCGTGCCCATCCCCGCGGTAGAGCAGCACGTCCTTGGACAGCACATCGGCCAGGACGATGTCGATCCGGCCGTCCTCGTCGACGTCCCCGGTGACAGCGCCGAAGGTCAGCTGAGGCTCGATGTCACGCAATTTGGGTGGCCCGAAGCGCCCGGTCCCGTCACCGAGGATGACACTGAAGCCCTCGTAGAGCACCGAGACGACATCCAGGTTCCCGTCGGCATCCACGTCGGCAGCGAGCAGGTAGTCATCGTGGCTGGGGTTGGCCAGCACCTGCTTCTGGACGAAGCTCACCCGCGGCGCCGCCTGCGCGTTGGTCGAGGGCAGCAACACCGTGACCGCCACCGCCAGCGCCGCCAGCCCCCGACGACGGCTCGGCAGCACTAGCGCTCCACCTCGCCGCGGATGAACTGCTCGACCTTCTCGCGGGCGATGTCGTCGCTGTACTGCTCCGGCGGGCTCTTCATGAAGTACGACGACGCAGACAGGATCGGCCCGCCGATGCCGCGGTCCATGGCGATCTTGGCGCAGCGCACCGCGTCGATGATGACGCCAGCGGAGTTCGGCGAGTCCCAGACCTCGAGCTTGTACTCCAGGTTCAGCGG
>JACCXW010000365.1 GCA_013696785.1 Geodermatophilaceae bacterium
CGTGGACACGCCGGGCGACACGCGGGGCTGATCTGTCGCGCGGGGGCAAGGTGCCGGTCAGCGCGCGCTTTGCCCCCGGCACGCGCGGACACGCCGCGCGACACGCCGGGTGATTCTGTGCCAGGGGGGCAAGGTGCGGGATTCCGACGCTCATCGAGCCACGTCCAGCCGGAGCAGGTCGTCCTCGGTCTCCCGCCGAACGAGCACCGTGGACTGTCCATTGTGGACGGAAATGACCGGCGGACGCGGCAGCTGGTTGTAGTTGCTCGACATCGAGCGGCAGTACGCCCCGGTGCCGGCGACGGCGAGCAGGTCACCTGGCTCGACGTCGGCGGGCAACCAGGCGTCGCGCACGACGATGTCCCCGCTCTCGCAGTGCTTTCCGACGACCCTCGTCAGCATCGCCCCCGCATCCGACGTCCGCGATGCCAGTACGACGGTGTACTCCGCGTCGTACAGGGCGGTCCTGATGTTGTCGCTCATCCCGCCGTCGACCGACACGTACGTTCGCAGGCCGTCGACGTCCTTGACGGTGCCCACCTCGTAGAGGGTGACCCCGCCCGGCCCGGCCAGGGCGCGGCCCGGCTCGACACTGAGACGGGGAACGGTGAGTCCGCGAGCGGCGCACTCCCGTCGCACGATCGCTGTCAGTCCGACCGCGAACGCGCCGGTCTCCATCGGGTCGTCCGCGGCGGTGTAGGCGATACCGAGCCCGCCGCCGAGGCCGAGTTCGGGAAGTTCGAGGGCGAGTTCGTCCCGGACCCGCTCCAGCAGCTGGACGAGGCGGTGCGCGGATACCTCGAACGCCTCGGTGTCGAAGATCTGAGAGCCGATGTGGCTGTGCACACCGACAAGTTCCAGGGTGTCGAGCCCCGCGACCCGGCGTACCGCGTCGAACGCCTGCCCGGATGCCAACGAGAAGCCGAACTTCTGGTCCTCGTGCGCGGTGGCGATGAACTCGTGGGTGTGGGCCTCCACGCCGACCGTGACCCGCACGAGCACCGGCTGGCGCACGCCGTAGCGCCGGGCGACGGCGGCCAGCCGGTCGATCTCCTGACCGGAGTCGAGGACGATCCGGCCGATGCCCGCGCCGACGGCGGCGGTGAGCTCGGCCGTCGACTTGTTGTTGCCGTGCATGGCGATCCGCTCGGCCGGAAATCCGGCTCGCAGCGCCGTCGCCAGCTCGCCGCTGGTGCAGACGTCCAGTCCGAGCCCTTCCTCAGCCACCCAACGCGCGACCGCCGTACACAGGAACGCCTTCGCCGCGTAGTAGACGTCTGCTTCGGCGAAGGCCATTCGGTGCTCGCGGCAGCGGGACCTGAAGTCCGCTTCGTCCACGATGTACGCCGGGGTGCCGAACTGCGCAGCGAGCTCGCGTATGTCGATACCCCCGAGCCAGAGCGCGCCTTCGTTTCGCTGGGCCGAGCGTGGCCACACCTTGGTCTCGAGCGCGTTCAAGGAGACCGGCGGTGGGCGCAGGATCTCCGGCGAGGTGAGCCCGCCGTGCAGCGGCCCGGCGGGGTGGACTCTCACATCCGGTCCGGGGCGCTGACCCCGAGCAAGCCCAGGCCGTTGGCGAGGACGAGGCGGGTCGCCTCGCACAGCCACAACCGAGGCACCGTCTCCGGGGTCGGTTCCTCGTCCCCGCGGGGCAGGATGCGGCAGTCGTCGTAGAACCGGTGATAGGTCCCGGCCAGCTCCTCGAGGTAGCGGGCGATTCGGTGCGGCGCCCGCAGTTCCGCTGCGCTGGCCACGACCCGGGGGAACTCCCCGAGGGCACGCAGCAGATCGCCCTCCCGTTCGGATTCCAGCCGCGACAGGTCGGCGGCGGCCACCTCGCCCCGATCGATGCTCAGCTCGGCGGCGTTGCGCAGCAGCGAGGCAATCCGGGCGTGGGCGTACTGCACGTAGAAGACCGGGTTGTCAGAGGTCTTGCTCGACCAGACATCCACGTTCAGGTCGATGGTCGAGTCCATCGACGAGCGGGCCATCGCGTACCGCGCCGCATCGGGGCCGACGGCCGCGACGAGCTCGTCGAGCGTGACGAGGTTGCCGGCCCGCTTGGAGAGCTTGCTCCCGCTCACGGTGACGAGCTGCCCGATCGGGATCTCCAACGTCTGGTCCGGGTCCTCGCCGAGGCACCGGACCATCGCGCGCATCCGCGGCACGTAGCCGTGATGGTCGGCGCCGAGGATGATCACGACCCGGTCGAATCCGCGCTCCCGCTTGTCGAGGTAGTAGGCAAGATCGGCGCAGAAGTACGTCGGGGTGCCGTCCCCCCGGACGATCACACGGTCCTTGTCGTCGCCGAACGTGGTTGTGCGGAGCCAGACCGCCCCATCCTGCTCGAAGACGTGTCCCGCCGCTCGCAGCCGCTCGACCGTCTCCGTCAGCCGCCCGCTCGTGTGCAGGTCACGTTCGTTGAAGAACACGTCGAACTGCACTCCGAGCCGAGCCAGCGACGCCTTGACCTGAGCGAACATCTGGTCGATGCCCGCGCGGGCGAAGACCGGACCAGCCTCCGCATCCAGCAGGTTCATCACCTCGGGGTGCTCGCGCACCACGGCCGTCGCGACATCGGCGACGTAGTCGCCCTTGTACCCGCCCTCCGGCACCGGCCGGCCGTGGGCAAGGGCATGCAGCGACGCACCGAACCGGTCGATCTGCGACCCGGCGTCGTTGAAGTAGTACTCGCGGCAGACCTCGGCCGCATTTGCCTGCAACAGCCTGGCCAAGGCGTCACCCACCGCCGCCCACCGGACCTGGCCCACATGCAGCGGTCCTACCGGGTTCGCGGAGACGAACTCCAGGTTGATCCGTTGCCCGGCCAGCGTCGTGGTGTGGCCGTACGACGAACCGGCCGTGACGATCGACTCGACCAGCGCGCCCTGTGCCGCGCTGTCGAGTGTGACGTTGAGGAATCCCGGGCCGGCCACCTCAACGGCGGACACACCAGCGCGCTGCCGCAGTCGGACAGCGATGACCTCCGCGACCTCGCGCGGCGGCCGGCCGGCCGGCTTGGCCAGTCGCAGTGCGATGTTTGTGGCGTAGTCGCCGTGTTCGCGCCCCTTCGGCCGCTCGATGACCGCCTCCGGAGGTACGTCGACACGCAGCTCGCCCCCCTCGACAGCGCCGCGAACGGCATCGAGAACGGCAGCAGCCAGATCCGCGGGAGTCACCCGTCGATCGTACTGAGCGGGAAACAACGTAAAGTCGAAGGCGAATCACCCTCCTCACGCGAAGGTAGCTGCATGGCCAACGGGTCGTCCGGGCGAGGCTCCGGTACCAGCAAGAGCACCGGCAGGAACACCGGCAAGGGCACCCCTGGGGCCAGTCGTGGGGCCGCCGCTGGAGGTATCGCCAAGAGCGACGGCGACACCACCGCAGATACCACCGCCGAGACCTCCGGTGACACCGCGGCCGAGATCGCCGCCGAGGAGACACCCGCCGACTCGGCGTCGACCCCGGTTGCGGAGCCTGCTGCCGCTAAGCCCGTGCTGTCCAAACCTGCCGCGTCGAAGTCGGCGCCGTCCAACGCCACCGCGGCCAAAGCCAGCGCGACCAAGGCAGGAGCATCCAAGGCAGGAGCGACCAAGGCAGGAGCGACCAAGACTGGAGCGACCAAGGCTGGAGCGACCAAGACCGGAGCGACCAAGGTGGGGCCACCCAGGCCCGCCGGTTCCAAGTCGACGAGCAAGGCGGCCCCGAGAAGTCGCGGCCGCAAGCCGCCGCCCGTGGTGTTGGCCAAGCCCAAGCCGTGGGGGTGGATTGCCGCAGCGCTCGCGGTTGTCGTGTTCGCCGTCGCCGCTATCGGGTACGCCGTCGTACAGGCCAACGAGACCGCAGCCCTCGCCGATCCCAACAACATCGAAGGCCTGCGGACGAAGTCATTCGTGTCGCAGCAACACACCGCCGCGAATGTGGACTACCCGGAGTCCCCGCCGTTCGGTGGTGAACACGATCAGGCCTGGGCCAACTGCTCCGGCACCGTGTACCCGATCCAGATCCGCAACGAGAACGCCGTCCACTCCCTCGAGCACGGCGCCGTGTGGATCACCTACAACCCCGATTTGCCGGAGCCGGACGTCGAGAAACTCGCGAGTCTGGTGGTGGGCCAGGACTTCATGCTGATGAGCCCCTACGCCGGCCTGGAGAGCCCGATCTCACTGCAAGCCTGGGGGAACCAGCTCGTCGTCGACTCTCCGGACGACCCGCGGATCGAGCAGTTCATCACCGCTCTTCGGCAGAGCCCGACCAACACGCCCGAGCTCGGCGCCTCCTGTGACAACCCGGCGTTCCTGGCAGACCCGATCCCCGAGGAATCACCCGGCGCGCCCGACCCGAGCGCCCCAGCGTCGACCGACCCCACCGCGTCCACCGATCCTGCGGCGACCACGGATCCCGCGGCGACGACCGCGCCGTGACCGGCCCGCCGGCCAGCGGGCGCCGATGGCTGGTCGTCGTCGTGGCTGCGGTTGCCGCTGCGTTGTTGCTGTTGGCCGGTGGTGCGCTCGCCGTACTCACCGGGATAGGCCGTGCGAGCTTTCCGTCCGAGGGATCGGTCGACGCCGGATTCGCCCGGGATATGAGCACCCACCATCGGCAGGCAGTCACGATGGCGGGACTGGTGCGCGACCGGTCCGTGGATCCGGACATCGAGCTGCTGGCCTTCGACATCGAGTCCACCCAGAACAATCAGGTCGGGATGATGCAGGGGTGGCTGCGGGCCTGGGACCTGCCGGTGAACACGACGGCGACGCAGATGGCGTGGATGTCCGGCCAGGAGGCCATGGACATGACGAGCGGGCTGATGCCGGGAATGGCAACGCCGGAGGAGCTCGACGAGCTGCGGGCGTTGTCGGGACCCGAACTCGACGTGCGCTTTCTGCAGCTCATGATCCGCCACCACATGGGCGGCGTGCCCATGGCCGAGTATGCCGTCGAGCACGCGGAAACTGAGGTCGTTCGCCGGCTGGCGCAGACAATCGTCGACACCCAATCAGCCGAAGTGCTGTCGATGGAGCAGCTCCTCCGAGATCGGGGTGGGTCGGTTCTCCCCCGGCCCTGATAATCTCGGGCCGCCCGAGCCCCCGTAGCTCAGGGGATAGAGCACCGCCCTCCGGAGGCGGTGGCGCAGGTTCGAATCCTGCCGGGGGCACATGTCGAAAGCCCTGCCCTGCTGGGCTTTCGGCCGGACAAGCGCCTGACGGATCGTTGAGAAGTTGATCTTACCCGCAATCTACCCGCAGCCGGCCGTGGATAGCGGAACAAGCAGGTACCTGGCGTCAGACGCGGGGAACGATGGCCCAAGGGCGGAACTCGAGCCCGGCCAGCCAGTCCCGCCCGGGCGCCTCACCCGGCCGGCTGGTCCTGGCCGCGGTTGACGAGGACGCCGGTTGCGCAGCAGGGTGCGCCACCCTGCCCAGCTGGACCCGGTGGCGTAGCAGCGCGCTGTTTCGCCGTGATTTAGTCCACGCGAAGTCAACGCCGCAGCGGGCGGGGCAGTACGGCGACCGGCCCGCTGCTGTTGCTCGGCCCGGCAGAGCGGGTGGCGGTCCGCGCCCAGTGGGCGGTGTCAGCGGTCCGGGCCGTAGCCGCGGCTGTGCGGCTGCCCTGGTCCGAACGGGGCGCGGGTCGCGGCCAGCGCCTGCTGGACGTGGCGGGCGTCGCTGGTCATCTGGGCTGCGGCGTGCTGGGTGGCGAGGCGGTCGGCGTAGTAGGCGGCCAGCCGCGGCTGCGCGGGCGGCACGTCGGGGGTCGTCTGGTTGAGTTCGGCGGCCAGGGCGGTGGACAGGGCGCCGGCGCGGGTGACCGCGGCCGATAGCGGCGCCAGGTCCTGGTGTGCGGCCTGGACGAGCTGGCCGGCCAGCACCTGACGGATCCGGTCCTCGGGCATGTCGTCCATCGCCGGCAGGTCCCGCGCGTGAGCACGCAGCCGGCCCTCGATTCCCCATCGGCCGGTCGTGGCGTGCAGCTGGCCGGCGATGACCGGCAACTGGTTGGCGGTCTGCTGCAGGTGGGTGAGCAGCAGCGGCAGGTCGCCGCGGGCCCGCAGGACTGCGACGTCGAGGCGTTGGGGTGGTCCGAGGTCGCGGGCCAGGGCGGCGGTGATGACCGCGGCCCGTGACACGACGTCGGCGGCGGGCCGGTCCCAGCGGCCGTCCTCGAAGGCAGCGGTGGCGTTGCGGGTGACCTGCCAGGCGACGGAAGCGGACCGCCACGGCTGCCCGTCGTGCCCGCCGGCCTGGGCGGCCACTGCGGCGGCGTAGTCGCTGACGCTGTGCGCGGCGTTACAGAC
>JACCXW010000390.1 GCA_013696785.1 Geodermatophilaceae bacterium
ATCCATACCCACGTGAACGCCGCACAGTCGGTGACGCCGGGGGTGGCGCGCGCCTCGCGAGCGATGCTGGCGGCGGGCATCAGGGACGTCCGCAACCAGGGCGTCCTGCTCAAGGGCGTGAACACGAGTACCGAGCAGCTGCTCGACCTGTGCTTCGCGTTGCAGGACGAGGCCGGGATCCTGCCGTACTACTTCTACCTCTGCGACATGATCCCGAACGCCGAGCACTGGCGGATCTCCGTCGGCGAGGCGCAGCGGCTCCAGCACTCGATCATGGGTTACCTGCCGGGCTTTGCGACGCCGCGGATCGTCTGCGACGTGCCGTACGTCGGCAAGCGCTGGGTGCACCAGCTCGAGGAGTACGACCGGGAGCGCGGCATCTCCTACTGGACGAAGAACTACCGCACCGGCATCGAGCTGAGCGACCCGGACGCGCTGGAGCGGCGGTACGAGTACTACGACCCGATCCAGTCGCTGCCGGCGGCGGGTCAGGCATGGTGGCGCGAGCACGCCGGCACTGAGATCGAGGTGGCGATGCTCCGGGCCAACAGTGCGGCCCGCGCCTCCCAGCAGGCATCGGCGTTACTGGTCGGCAGCCACTAACGGCGACGATGCGAATCGTTCTGACGGCGATGACCTGCCCCGAGGGTGATCTCGGCGGGAACCTCAGGACGCACCTCACGGCCGTGGACGAGGCGTCTGACCTCGGCGCCGATCTCGTGGTCTTCCCGGAGTTTTCCCTCACCGGCTCGGTCGATCCGAGTACCAACGCAGGGCAGGCGATCCGGCTTAACGACCCGGCCGTCGGCGAACTCGCCGCTGCCACCGGCAAAGTGGCCGCGGTCTTCGGACTGGCCGAGCGTGACGGCGACGACTTCTTCGTCACGCAGGTCGTCGCGTACGGCGGCGTGATCGTCGCGGTCCAGCGCAAGCGCTACCTCGGGGAGGGCGAGGACGGCTACTGCACCGGGGTGGAAACGGCGACCTTCCAGGTGGCCGGTCGTACATGCGGCCTCGTTGTCTGCGCCGAGGCGGGTGTGGACTGGACCTGGGATGCCTGCGTGCAGGCCGGCGCCGAGGTCATTCTCTTCTGCTCCGCCCCGGGCCTGTACGGGCGGCGCACCGACAGAGCCGGCTGGCGGGCGGGTCTGTCCTGGTGGGAGACGTGCGGCCTCGGCGATGCACGCTGGCAGGCGCGGCGGCTCGGCGTGTGGGTGGGCATGGCGACGCAGGCCGGCAGCACACTCGACGAGGACTTCCCGGGCCTGGCTGCCCTGGTGTCCCGATCGGCGACGTTGTGGCTCGCACCCCCGACTGGCGACCTGGCCGGCTGCTCGTCGAGATCCCGCCAGCTTGATCGGCTGCTCCTCGAGATCCCACCAGCCTGGGACTCGCGGCTCAGGCCCCCTGGCCGAGGTTGCGCATCAGGCCGCCGTCCATCACGTAGGTGGCACCGGTCACGTAGTCGGCGTCGCTGGAGGCCAGGAAGACCGCGAGCCGTGCGATCTCCGAGGGCTGGGCAGCCCGTTTCCACGGGATGCTCTGGACCTGCTCCTCCAATAGTTCCGGATCGTCGATGGCCGGCTGGTTGAACGGCGTGAGGACCATCCCCGGGGCGAGGCTGTTGACGTTGATCTTCAGCGGCGCCAACTCGAGGGCGAGGGTGCGGGTCAGCATTCGTACGGCGCCTTTGGAGCAGTCGTAGTCGGCGCCGCCGGCATTGGGGATGTCCTCGTGCACCGATGTGACGTTGATGATCTTGCCCTCGCCGCCCGCTGCCTTGCGCAGCTGGACGAAGCGGCGGCAGCAGAAGAACGGACCGTAGACGTTGGTGCGGATGGCCTTGTCCCAGGTCTCGGTGGACAGTTCGGCCACCTCTTTGCCGGAGGCGTCGACTCCGGCGTTGTTCATCAGGATGTCGAGGTTTCCGAAGGCCTGCACCGCCTTGTCGAACATGGACGAGACCTGGTCTTCGTCACTGATGTCGGCCTGTACGACGACCGCCCGCCGGCCGAGCCCCTCGACCTCGGCGCGGGTCTTCTGCGCTCCGTCGGCGTCGTTCAAGTAGTTCACGACGATGTCGGCGCCCTCCCTGGCGAATTCGACGGCCGTGGCCTGACCGATGCCGGAGTCCGAACCGGTGATGAGCGCTACCTTGCCGTCCAGTCGTCCTGTGGTCACGATGCTCCTGATTTCCGTGTGGTGGATGTCGTCTCGTTGGGTGTGGCAGCTCGGGTGATCCGCCAGGCGGCGTTGATCAGCCCGACGTGGGAGAAGGCCTGCGGAAAGTTGCCGAGCAGTTCGCCGGTGGCGGGATCGGCCTCCTCGGAGAGCAGTCCCAGATCGTTGGCGTGCGCGCTGGCCCGGTGGAACCATCCGGTCGCCCGCTCGATGTCGCCGGCGAGGGCCAGGCACTCGACCAGCCAGTAGGTGCAGATCAGGAAGCCGCTGGGGTCGCTGGGCCAGCGGCGGACGAGTCCACCCTCGCCCAGCTGGCGCTCGATCGCCTCGATCGTCGCCCACATCCGCTCATCCCGGGCGGGCAGGAAGCCGACGATGGGCAGGAGCAAGACCGAGGCGTCAAGATCGTCGGAGCCGAAGGCGCCGGTGTACGCGCCGGCCCGCTCGCTCCAAGCCTGGTCGAGGATCGCGGCGCGTACCTTGTCGCGAGCCGCTGCCCACCTGCGGCGGTCGGCGGCAGCCCCGAGTCCCGGTGCCAGCTTGACCGCTCGGTCCAGTGCGACCCAGCACATCACCTTGGACGAGACGTACTGCCGCCGCTGGTCGCGCGCCTCCCACATCCCCGCATCGGGTTCGGCCCAGCCGGCTGCAGCCCGGTCGGCCAGGGTGACGAGCATCTGCTGGACCGATTCGTCGAACTCCCCTATCGACTCCTGCAAGAGGTCAGCGGCGTCCAGCACCTCACCGAGGACGTCGAGCTGTTCCTGCTGCCAGGCCTCGTTACCCACCCGTACGGGTCTGCTGTCGCGGTAGCCCGAGAGGTGCTCCAGGACGTGCTCGGTGAGGTCGCGTTCGCCCTCGACGCCGTACATGATCTGGACGAGTTCGTCACCAATCCGGCCGGCGGCGGTGGAGAACCAGTCGAACAGCCGGCTGGGTTCGTCGGGGCAGGCGGCTATCCACAGCGATCTGATCGTGAGGCTGAGGTCCCGGAGCCAGGCGAAGCGGTAGTCGAAGTTCAGCGCGCCGCCCATCGTCTCGGGAAGCGAGGTCGTGGCGGCGGCGACGAGGGCGCCGGACGGCCGATACGTGAGGCCCTGCAGGACGAGCGAGCTGCGCCGTACCTCGGCCGGAAAGCGACCCTCGTAGGCCGTGTGCAGGTCCGCCCACGACTCCCACGCCGCCACGGTGTCCTCGATCGTGGCTGCGGTCGCGAAGGTCGGCACAGCTGAAAAGGCGGGTGTGTAGGACAGCTGGAAGGCAACCGTCTCACCGGCGGCCACGGGGAACGCGGCCCTGACGGCGCCCCCGGCGCAGGTCAGCGGGACGGGGTCGTTGAGCATGAGCTGGACCGGGCCGCCGCGCGCCTGCACGCCGCCGGCGCACGGTCGCAGGATCGGCTCGGTGCGGCCGTACTCCATCCGCGGCAGGAGCGTGCTCAGCATGTCCACCACGCCGGCGTGGCCCCGCACCGTCCGAAGCAGCACATGCGGGCTGGCCAGGCCGATCTCGTGGCCCCGAGCCCCCGGCGCGAAGGCCAGGGCATCGGTGACGGACACCTCGCCGGTGGCGGTGCGAAACACGGTGCGCAGGACGAGGCTGTTGCCGACATAGTGGCGCTCAGACTCGAAGTCCGCCGCCGGATGCAGCGCCCAGTGGCCGGCGTCGGGATCCAGTAGCCGCCCGAGAACCGAAGGGGAATCGAAGCGCGGGATGCACCACCAGTCGACCGAGCCGGCGCGGCTCACGAGCGCGGCGCTGTGGCAGTCGGACAGGAAGCCGTAGTCGGCGATCGGCGGTTGATGCCCGCTGCGGTTGTCGGGCACAGCTCAGCGTAAGCCACCCGCTGTGAACCGGGTCGGTGTGGCACCCGCCCGTAATGGGCTCGTAAGGCGCTGCGTCAGCCCGCCGGATCAGGGTCGACGGGCTTCTCCCGAGGCGTGGCCATGCTCCGGTCGTTGGCGATCTTGCCGTCGAGGACGGCGGCCTCGGCCGGCGTCGGCGCGGTACCGCCCAGCTCCGCGGGCAGCCACCACAGGTCGCCCGGCTTGTCGGGCGGGTCCGGGTAGCGGGCCAGGGTGTCCGCGAGCAGCTCCGCCATGCGCGTGTGCAATTGCAGGGTCAGCGTGCCCGCCTTGTCCGTCGGCCCGGCCTGAATCGGCTCCCCCACCGTGATCATGATGGTCCGCCGCCGCCGCAGACTGCGCCGCCCGCCCTTGGTGAGGATCCGCTGCCCACCCCAGGTGATCATCGGGATGATCGGTACCCCGGCGTCGATCGCCATTCTGGCGGCGCCGAGTTTGAAGCTCTTGAGCACGAACGATTGGCTGATGGTGGCCTCGGGGAACAATCCGACCACCTCACCGGCTCGCAACGCCCGTACCGCCGCGGCGAACGCCTGCGCACCGGCCGCCCGGTCGACGGGGATGTGGTGCATGCCGCGCATCAGCGGGCCTACCCAGCGGTTTTTGAACACGGCGTCCTTGGCCATGAACCGGACCAGGCGGTGCGAGTGCAGCGCGGCGAACCCGCAGAGCGTGAAGTCCAGGTAGCTGACGTGGTTGCTGGCGAGCACGGCGCCGCCGGTCTTCGGGATGTGCTGGGCGCCGACGATCTGCCAGCGCAACCCGAGCAGCCGGAAGACGATCTTGGCCAGGCCGATCACCGGCGGGTACACCCGATCCGTCACCGCTCAGACCCTAGCGGCGCAGCTGCTCGACGGTCAGCCGACCGGACGATCCTCGAACGGGATGGACAGCACCACGGTGGTGTGGGTGGACACGCCCGCCGCCGCCCGGATGTCCTGGAGCAGCCCCTCCAGCGCGACCGGACTGGCGACCCGCACCTTGAGGATGTAGCTCTCCACCCCGGCCACCGAGTAGCAGGCCTCGATTGCGCTCAGGTGAGCCAGCCGCTCCGGCGCATCATCCGGCGCGGACGAATCGTTCGGATGGATCGAGACGAACGCGGTCAGCGGTAGCCCTAGCGCGTCCGGATCCACCCGGGCGGCGTACCCGCGGATCGCCCCCCGCGCCTCCAACCGGCGCACCCGCTGGTGGACGGCGGAGACGGACAGGCCGACCCGCTCGGCCAGGTCGGTGTAGCTGAGCCGGCCGTCCTCGCTGAGCACCCGGAGGATCTGCCGGTCGGTGTCCTCCGCATTCACTGGTCGGGGCCTCGCTCAGCCCGGCAGGACGACGAGGTCGCGGCCGATCACGTTGAGCGGGTCGACCCCGTCCGCGGTACAGACCACGATGTCCTCGATCCGCGCACCGTTGCGGCCCGGCAGGTAGATCCCCGGTTCGATCGAGAACGCCATACCGGGCCGTAGCGGCTCGCTGTTGCCGGCCACGATGTACGGCTCCTCGTGGCCCTCCAGTCCGATTCCGTGCCCGGTGCGGTGGATGAAGAACTCGCCGTAGCCGCCGGCTGTGATGACGTCACGAGCGGCGGCGTCCACCTCATGCGGTGTGACGCCTGGACGCACCGCGGCGGTGCTGGCCTGCTGGGCGGCGAGCAGCACGGCGTAGTAGTCGGCGACCTCGCCCGGCGCCGGTCCTCCGCACACGTAGGTCCTGGTGTTGTCGGAGCAGTACCCGTCGGCCGTCGTACCGCCGATGTCGACGACCACGACGTCACCGGCATGTACGACGCGGTCGGACAGCTCGTGATGCGGGCTGGCGCCGTTCGGCCCGGAGCCGACGATCGTGAAGTCGGCGCTGACGTGCCCCTCCTGCAGGATCGCCGCGGCGATGTCCCTGCCGACCTCGCGCTCGGTGCGCCCGACCCGCAGGAACTCCCCCATCCGCGCGTGCACCCGGTCGATCGCCTGCCCCGCCCGGCGCAGCGCCTCCACCTCCGCGGAAGTCTTGATCATCCGCAAGTCACGCAGGACGGATCCAGCCAGACCGAGCTCGGCCCCGGGCAGGCAGTCTCGCAACCGCAGTACCTGCTCGGCCCACATCCGGTTCCCGACCGCCACCCGCTCCGGTGCCCGGCCGAGCGCCGACCGCAGATGCGTCCCGACGACGGCGTACGGATCCTCGGTCTCCTCCCAGCCGGCGACGTCCAGATCGAGGCTGCCGGCCGGCGAGGCGGCGACCATGGCCCGTTCCAGCACCGGTACGACGAGAAGCGGGTCACCCTCTGCCGGCAGCACGAGGCAGGTCAGCCGCTCGGTGGCGTGCGCGTTGTAGCCGGTCAGGTAGCGCAGGTCCGCACCCGGGGTCATCAGCAGCGCGTCGACACCCCCGCGCCGGGCAGCATCGCGGGCGGTGGTCAGCCGGTCATCGGGATAGAGCGAGCTCATGACGATCAGCCTAGCGATGGCGCGTGATCATGGGCTGTGACCGGCCCCGACCGGCGAAACCCCATGATCATCGCCCAGAATGGGCGAATGAGCTTGATGCTGCTGGACGCCGCAAGCATGTACTTCCGAGCGTACTTCGGCGTACCGGAAAGCATGACGGCCCCGGACGGTACGCCGGTCAACGCGATCCGCGGGTTCCTCGACATGACCGCCCGACTGGTCACCTCCCGGAAACCGACGCACCTCGTGGCCTGCCTGGACGAGGACTGGCGACCGGCGTTCCGGGTGGACGCGATCCCGTCGTACAAGGAGCACCGGCTGGCGCCGGGCTCGGCGATCGCCGAGGAGACCCCGGACACGCTGGCGCCGCAGGTGCCGATCCTGCTCGACGTGCTCGCGGCGATGGGGATCGCGTGCGCGGGGTCGGCCGGGTTCGAGGCCGACGACGTGATCGGCACGCTGGCCACCGCCGCGACCGGCCCGGTCGAGGTGGTCACCGGGGACCGCGACCTGTTCCAGCTGGTTCGCGACACGCCGTCGATCCGCATCCTGTACATCGCCCGCTCGGTGGCGAAGTTGGAGGTGCTGGGACCGAAGGAGGTCGCGGCGAAGTACGAAATCCCGGGCACCGCGTACGCCGACTTCGCGGCCCTGCGGGGCGACCCCAGCGACGGCCTTCCGGGTGTGTCCGGCGTCGGCGACAAGACTGCCGCCGCCCTCATCACGACGTTCGGTAGCCTCGAGCGGCTGCTCGCCTCCCTCGACGCGACGGAGGCGACCCGGACCCTGTCCGGGGTGTCGCCGTCAGTGCGCGCGAAACTTCGGGCGGCCAGGGACTACCTGGACGTCGCGCCGACCGTCGTCCAGGTGCGGCTCGACGTGCCGCTGCCGAAGAAGCTCCGCACGGAACTGCCAGCAGGGCCGAACGACCCGGCCGCACTGGTCGAACTGTCCGAGCGATGGGGCCTGGACAACAGCGTCGGGAGGCTGCTGCAGGCCTGCGAATCGGCGCGTCAGGCCACCGCGACCTAGGCTTCGGACCAGGTGTAGTCGCCGTCGTCGCTGGTGATCTCGACGTC
>JACCXW010000421.1 GCA_013696785.1 Geodermatophilaceae bacterium
ACGACCCTGCTGGTGCCTGACCTGGCGGTACTGCGCGCCATGGTGCGCACACGCGCGGCCGGCTCCGGCACCCCCTCGCTCTGCTGGGAGCGCCGGACCGACGACGTGTCCGACGGCGTACCGCCCGGTGCCGTTGGAGCCGCGATCGCGCTCGGCACCTCGGTCGCGTTGGTGACCCGAGGAGGCGGGGACGGGTTCGTCGACTTCGCCGCGACGGTCGCCGGTGAGGCCCGCAGCTGGGACGCCTTCAACTTCAACCCGGCGCGCAACCATGGCGAGCAGATCGAGAAGCTGCTCTGTCAGACGACGAATGAGCCGATCGAGATGACCTGGCTGGTGGACCAGGAGGTCTCAGGCGTGCTCACCGATGACGTCGAGGGCCTCGTCGACGCCGCACGACGGGCGGGACTGCCGCTCGGCTGACGCGTCGTCAGTGCCTGGAACCTTGCGCGACAAGGTGTTCCGGACGGATCGGGACGCGCTTGAGGTCGACTCCGGACGCGGCGCGCACCGCGGCCACGATCGCCGGGGTCGAGGAGATGGTGGGAGGCTCGCCGACACCGCGCAGTCCGTACGGCGCATGCGGATCGGCCAGTTCCAGCACCTCCACCCGCATCGGCGGCATGTCCATGATCGTCGGGATCAGGTAGTCGGTGAACGACGGGTTGCGGAGCTTGCCGTCCAGCAGTTGTACCTCCTCCATCACAGCTAGCCCGAGGCCCTGGGCGCTGCCGCCGTGGATCTGGCCGAGCACGGCGTCGGGATTCATCGCCTTGCCGACGTCCTGTACAGCGGCCAGCTCCACGACCCGGATCAGGCCGAGCTCCACGTCGACGTCGACCACCGCACGGTGTGCGCAGAAGGCCCACTGCACATGGGCATCGCCGCGGCCGGTGTGCTCGTCCACCGGGTGCGTCGGCCGGTGTCGCCACTCGGCTGTCCGCTCCACCGCACCGTCGAGGAGCAGCGACGCGATGTCACCGACGACACCGTCGCGGAGTGACTCGACCTGTCCGTCGACGAGCCGGTACTCCCCCTCGCCGTAGCGCTGCACCGCCCGTTCGATCAGGAGCGACCGCACCCCCTCACAAGCCGCGCGTACGGCGCCCCCTGTGACGTATGTCTGACGCGACGCCGATGTCGACCCGCCGCTGCCCACCTGCGTGTCCGCGGCGGCAATGGTCACCCGCTCCACACCCAACTCGCTGCGGGCGATCTGGGCCTGCACCGTGACGAGCCCCTGGCCCACCTCAACCGCGGCGGTGTGCACGAGAACGGACGGCTCGTCACCGACGAGTTCCAGCCGCACCAGGGCGGTGGAGAAGTCATCGAAGCCCTCGGAGAATCCGACGTTCTTGATCCCGATCGCGTAGCCGACGCCACGGCGTACTCCTTCGCCGTGGGTGGTGTTCGACACACCGCCCGGCAGCAGCCGGATGTCGGCGGCGGCCGGTGCGGGCAGCGGCATCGCCTCCAGCCGGAGCATCAGGTCCGCCACCGGCGCCGGGCTGTCGATCACCTGACCGGTCGGCAGGATCGAGCCCTCGCTCATCGCGTTCCGGATCCGGATCTCCACGGGCGAGACACCGACGGCCGCCGCGAGCTTGTCCATCTGCGACTCGTACGCGAACGCCGCCTGCACGGCACCGAAGCCGCGCATCGCACCGCACGGCGGGTTGTTCGTGTAGACACCCCACGCATCCATGGCGACGTGCGGGATGACGTAGGGACCGACGCCTAACGTCGACGCGTTGCCGACGACGGCCGGCGTACTCGAGGTGTAGGCGCCGCCGTCGAGCAGGACGTGCGCCCGGACGTAGACCAGCCGGCCCTCACGGTCGGCGCCGTGCTCGTAGCGCATCAGCGCGGGATGGCGGTGCACGTGCCCGAAGAAGGACTCCTCCCGCGAGTAGACCATCTTGACCGGCCGCCCGGTCCGCAGCGCGAGCATGCACGCGTGAACCTGCATCGACAGGTCCTCACGCGCCCCGAACGCGCCGCCCACGCCCGCCAGCGTCAGCCGGATCTTCTCCTCGGGCAACCGCAGCGCGCCGGCCATCTGCCGCCGGTCGACGTGCAGCCACTGGGTCGCGACGTACAGGTCGACCCCGCCGTCCTCGCCCGGCACAGCCAGCCCGGACTCGGGACCGAGGAACGCCTGGTCTTGCATCCCGACCTCGTAGTCACCGTGTACGACGACGTCAGCGGTCGCGGCGTCCGGATCGCCGAAGCGGACCCGCTGGTGCCGCACGATGTTTCCCTCCGGATGCACGGGCGCCTTGTCACGGCTCATCGCGGTCCGCTCGCCGGGCTCGTCGTGCACCTGCTTCCAGAACGGGTGCCCGACTGCCTCCCGTGGATCGCACACCGGGTCCACGACGTCGTAGTCGACGACGATCAGCGTCGCCGCCCGTCGCGCGGTCTCCGGATGATCCGCCGCGACGATTGCGACCGGCTCGCCCTGGTAGCGGACCTCGCCAAAGGCGAGCACCGGCTGGTCGGCGATCTCCAGCCCGTACACCTTCTCCCCGGGTACGTCCTCGTGCGTGAGCACGGCGGACACGCCGGGGAGTTTCAGGGCGGCGCCGACGTCGATCGACCGGATCCGGGCTCGCGGATGGGGACTGCGCAGTGTCGTGCCCCAGAGCATGCCGTCCATGTAGAGGTCGGAGCTGTACGCGAACTGGCCACTGACCTTGAACGTTCCGTCCGGCCGGACCGGCGAGTCGCCGACGCCGCCGGGTGTCCGGCGCACGGTGTCCGTCGAGACACTCATGAGGAGATCTGCAGTCTCGTCCGGGCAGCTCGGGCAGCGGCGCCGAGGGCATTCTCGTCGGCGGTCGTGAGTACGCCGTCGGCGACGACCGTCCGACCCTCGACGAGCAGCAACCGCAGCGGCGCAGGCGGTCCCATCACAAGCGCGGTGACTGGGTCGTCGGCCATGTCGACGTGACCGAGCCCGGTCAGGTCCCACAGCGCCACGTCGGCCCGCTTGCCGATCTCGAGGCTGCCGATATCAGCTTCCCGGCCAAGGCATTGGGCACCACCCATCGTCGCCATCCGCAGCACCTCCCGCCCCGTCAGCGCCGTCGGGCCGTCTCGCAGCCGGGCCACGAGCAGCGCGATCCGCAGCTCGGAGCCGAGCCCGCCGTGCTCGTTCGACGCAGGTCCGTCGACGCCGAGGCCCACCGGTACGCCGGCCGCCAGCAGATCCTTCACCCGCGCGATGCCGGCGCCGAGCCGGCCGTTCGAGGACGGGCAGTGCGCGACACCCGTCCCGCTGCCGGCCAGGCGGCGTACGGCGTCGTCGTCGAAGTGGATGCCGTGCGCCAGCCACACGTCCGGCCCGAGCCAGCCGAGTTGTTCGACGTACTCGGTCGGCGACGTACCGAACTTCTCCCGGCAGAACGCCTCCTCGTCCAGCGTCTCGCAGAGGTGGGTGTGCAGCCGCACCCCGCGGTCGCGGGCCAGCGCGGCCGCCTGCCGGAGCAGGTCGGTGGTGACGCTGAACGGCGAGCACGGCGCGACCGCGATCTGAGTCATGGAGCCGGGTGACGGGTCGTGGTGCTCGTCGATCGCTGCAGCGGTTGCCTTGAGGATGGTGTCGATGTCCTCGACGACGCGATCGGGCGGCAGGCCGCCTTGAGACTCCCCGAGGTCCATCGATCCGCGGGCCGGGTGGAACCTGACCCCGATCGATTGCGCCGCCTCGATCTCGGCGGCCAGCAGGTCGCCGCGGTCCGCTGGAAAGACATAGTGGTGGTCCATCGAGATCGTGCAGCCGGACAGCGCGAGCCAGCCGAGCCCGGCGGCGGCAGCGTCGTGCACGGCCTCGGCGTCGATGCGAGCCCACACGGGGTAGAGCTCGACCAGCCACTCGAACAGCGTGCTGTCGGGTGCGCAGCCCCGGGTCAGCCACTGGTAGAGGTGGTGGTGGGTGTTGACGAGTCCGGGGGTGGCCAGGCAGCCGCGGCCGTCGACCACCTCCGCTCCGTCGTACGCCGGGGCCGGGCCGACTCCGACCGCGACGAGCACCCCGTCGTCCGCGACGACGTGGCCTTCGGCGTACTGCGTCCCCGCGACGTCGACGGTCGCGACCGCGCAGCCCTCGATGACGGTCCGCTGCGCCGCCGCTTCGCCGGCAGTCATGCCGACGAACTCTGCCTGGCCGCGGCCAGCCGGACCGCGTCGAGGATCTTCTCGTATCCGGTGCAGCGGCACAGGTTCCCCGCCAGCGCCTCCCGGATCGTCGCGTCGGTGGGGTGCGGGTCGCGGTTGAGCAGGTCGAACGCTGTGATCAGCAGCCCCGGCGTGCAGAAGCCGCACTGAACGGCGCCCGCGTCCACGAAGGTCTCCTGGATCGTCGCCAGCTGCTCGCCGTCGCCGAGTCCTTCAACGGTGACGATCTCCGCGCCCTCGGCCTGACCGGCACCTACCAGGCAGGCGCAGACGACCTCACCGCCCAGCAGGACCGTGCAGGATCCGCATTCGCCCTGCTCGCAGGCGTTCTTCGATCCCGGCAGGCCGAGCCGCTCGCGCAGGACGTAGAGCAGGCTCTCGCCCTCCCACACGTCGTCGGCGGTCAGTGGCTCACCGTTGACCGTCATCGTCACCCGAATGGTCATCGCTGCCCCATCCGCTGGATGTGGTCCGCCCAGGTCCAGGTCAGGGTCCGGCGGGCGAGGACCGACAGGGCGTGCCGCCGGTACGCCGCCGTACCCCGGACGTCGTCGATCGGGACGGCGGCGGCGGCCACAAGCTCACCGAATCGGCGTACGACGTCCTCGGACAGGTCGGTCGGTTCCGCCCAGCGGTCGGTCAGTTCGCCGGCCAGGAAGGTCTCCGCCTTACGAGCCGGCAAAGGGGTGGGGGCGGCCGATCCGATGCCGGTGCCCACCCGGCCGGCATCCGGGTGCAGGGCGAGCGAGAACGAGCACACCGCGATCACCATGGCGTTGCGGGTGCCGACCTTGGCGAATTGCTGCGGGCCGCGTGCGACCGGGAGGTGTACGGCGGTGATCAGTTCGTCGGGGCGCAGGGCGTTGCGCTTGGGGCCGAGGAAGAACTCGTGGATCGGGATACGGCGGGTGCCTGCTGCCGAAATGGCTTCCACCTCGGCGTCGACTGCGAGCAGCGGCGGCAATGCGTCCCCCGCGGGGGACGCGGAGCCGAGATTTCCACCGACGCTGGCCCGGTTGCGGATCTGCGGCGAACCGACCGTGCGGCTGGCGATGGCCAGTCCGGGCGCCTCTGCGGACAGTTCGGCGATGATCGCCGTGTAGGGCATGGCCGCACCGATACGGAGGTGGCCGTCGTACCGGCTCCAGCCGAAGAGCTCCGGCACAGCGGTCAGGTCCAGCAACGATTCGGGTCGGTGACGGTCGAAGTTGATGTCGACCATGACATCTGTACCGCCGCACAGCGGGACGGCGTCGGGATGTTCGGACTTCAGCCTGCAGGCATCGGACAGGCTGGTGGGCCGAAAGAACTCCATGCCCTGTCCACCGCCCCTGCGTCGCTGCATGAGTGAGCCGCGAGAGTAGCGCCGAGCGTCATTCCGCGGCGGGCGGCCAGTCAGACGGTACGACCCATGCCCGTCATGTTATGACCGCTAACGTCCGGACTGTGGACGGGCCGCGGCGACGCATCGGCGGCTACGTGGTGTGCCGCGACGTTGCCGGCCGGGTGTTGCTCGTCAGGGCGAGTCTGGGTGACCGGCGCACATGGCTCCTGCCCGGGGGTGGGTTGAACTTCGGCGAGCATCCACAGGCCGGCGCCCTTCGCGAGCTGCGCGAGGAGACCGGGTACGTCGGCGAGCTGGATTCGCTGCTCGGTGTCGAGGTGCTGCGGGCGACCGATTCGGAAGGTGCGCCGTGGGAGCTGGTGCAGATCATCTACCGGGCCCGTGTCGTCGGCGGAGACCTCACCCCCGAGGCCGATGGCAGCACGGATCTCGCCGCGTGGATCGACCCCGAGCAACTGCCCGGGCTCGACATCAACCCGGTCGTCCGGCGGGCGCTGGACCTGCCGGCTTTTGGTGGATCGGCCCTGCCGCCGTACGACCGGGCGGTGGCACTTACTCCGAGTCCACCGCGGACTCCGGTGGGCGGGATTCGTGATGGCGGCGACCGGCGGTACGCCGTTCTGCTTTCAGCTCCGCCTCGTACAGGTGCCGCCGCCCGCCGGCCAGCCGGTCACGGGCGTCCTGCTCCAGTCGCCGGAACGCCGACCAGTACGTGTCGTCGTACTCCTCCACGATCTGGAAACTCCAACGCCCGTCCAGGACGTTGCGCCCGACCAGTTCCTCCTCCAGCGTTGCCGCCATCTCGTCGTGCCCCGCCTCCCGAAGCGCATCCACGGCCTCACCTAGTTCGAAGTCGGCTTTGCCGCAGAGCTGATGGAAGCCGTAGAGGTGCCCGCGGGCACGCTCGACGCTCTCCAACGCGGCGGAGAGCTTGCCCAATGCATCCACCGTCGCCGCATCCACGTGCACAGGCTCCTCCGACCCGCTCACAGCCAGGCCGGCCCGGGATCGGGGGCGTCGTCTCGGAGCAATGTCGCCTCGATCAGTCCGTACGGGCGGTCCGCGGCGTGGAACACCTCTCCCGGGTTGTCCAGGCCGAACGGCGTGAGGTCGACCGCGAAGTGGTGCCTGTTCGGGGCGACGAGCCGGATCTCAGCGACCTCCGGCCGCATCAGCAGGACCGCGCTGCCCATGGCATACAGCGTCTGCTGCAAGGCGAGGCTGTGCGTGTCGGCGAAGGTTCCCAACAGCAGCCGGCGTACGGCGTCGTACGTTGCCGCCCAGTCGACGTCGAGATGGCCGTAGCGCCATTGCACAGTCAGGGCGGTGGCCAGGACGCGATCGTGCGTCTCGGGCAGCGTCGTGTACTCGTCGACGAGAAACCCGGCGAACTCTGAGCCGGTGGACTTCAGCACGATCAAGTCGGTGAGACCCGACACCACCCAGGCGTCCGCACCGGTCACGGTGACGACAGCGGTCCGGAGCTCCTGGCCGCGGCGGACGAAGGAATGGTCGTGATCGTCGATCCGGTCCCACGCGTAGTCCTCCAGCGTGATCCGCGCCCCGTCGACGGACTCGGTGCCGGCCACGAAATGCCGGCCGAGTAGCAGGCCGAACGCCTCCGGCTCGCCGACGCCGTGCGATTCGGCGAAGGCGTAGACCGTGTTCTTCTGCGTGTCGGTCGGCAGCACGCGGCTCTGGTCGCCGCTGATGTGCGCAGCCGCGAAGTCGCCACGCAGCGCGGTGGACACGTTGAGATCGCGGATCTCGTGCCGTGGGGTGTCACGGACGATGCGGACCAGCCGGCATTCCGCCTTCCCGTACTGCGTCGGACCCAGCACGATCCCCATCGCTCAGCTCCCCCGGTACGTCGAGTAGCCGAACGGGCTCAGCAGCAGCGGGACGTGGTAGTGCCCGTCGTCCACGGCGAGGAACATCACCGTCACCTCCGGATAGAAGCAGTCGACGTCCTGGCTGGCGTAGTACTGCCCTGTGCCGAACACGAGCCGGTAAAGACCGACGGACAGCGGTTCGGTCCCGAACCGGGCGACCCTGCCGTCGGAGTCGGTGGCGCCCTCGGCGATCGGCTCCCAACTGTCCCGACCGGAGCGCTCCAGCCGTACGGCGACGCCGACCGCGGGCCGCCCGGCCGACGTGTCCAGCACATGGCTCGTGATCGAGATCATGCCTGCTCTCCCGTCGCCATCTCGTCCAGCAGCTTGCCCAGCCGCAACCTCGCGATCTTGGCCAGCTCTGCGGCGACGACCCGCTGCTCGGTCTGCTCGTCGTTGGCCAGCCTCGCCCGCAGGTCGGCCAGCATCTGTTCTGCATCCAGGCCGCTCGCGCAGACCAGGTAGATGTGGCCGAAGCGTTCCTCGTAGTCGCGGTTGCCCCGCTCCAGCGAGGCCAGCGTCGCCTCCTCCCGCCGTACGCCGGACTGCTCGTCCTGCGACCAACGTGAGCCCGCCTCGCCGCCGTCGGCGCGCGCTCCGATCCGGGGGTGCCCGTCCAAGGCGACGCGGACGGCGGCCACAGCGAGCCCGGCGGAGATTCGGTCCGCCGCCGCCAGGACCGCCACCCGATCGGCGTAGGGCCGGCCGGCCTCGGTAGCAGCTGCCCAACCGGTGGCGGCATTGCACACCGCCAGCTCCGCCAGCGCCCGGTCTTCCGGCAGGCCGTTGAAGGCGGCTACGCCCGGGTCGTCGGTCACGGCGGCCACTCTAGAACTCACCCGCGCCGGCATCTTCTGCTGCCCGCTAGCGAATGACGCGCAACCGGTTTTCGGGCAACTTGGCCTGTGCGCGCGGCAGTCCATTCTAGGGTTGACCAACCACGGCGGACGGAGACGACCGATGCCCTTGCCCCGACTGACCCGACGCGGGTTTCTGGGGCTCGCAGCTGCCGGTACGGCGGGCAGCCTGGTGAGCTGCGGTGATGATGAGACGCCGTCCCCATCGACCCCGGATGGCTCGGAGAGCATCGAGCCGGTGACCCTGCGCAACTGTGTGTATGCGCAGAACCACGCGTCGGCACCGTTGTTCTGGCAGCAGTTCGCGCCCGAGGGCATCACGATCGACACGGCGATCGTCACGAGTTCCGCCGAGATCCAGACGGCGCTCGAAGGGGGCAGCCTGGACTTCGGTCTGATCGGCAGCTACAGCACGACCATCGCCCAGCTCGAAGGCGGCTTCAACTCCAAGATCATCGGCATGTGCGCCCGGCAGGGCATCGGACTCATCGGAGCCACCGACGCCGTCACGACCGTCGCGGATCTCGCCGGCCGCCGGATCGCCGTACCCCCGCCCGGCATCCAGGTCCTGATCCTGCAGGCACTGCTGCAGGACGCGGGACTGACCCTGGACAGCGACGTCGAGGGTGTACCGCTCGGCTATGCCGACCACCCGGGGGCGTTGGAGCGCGGGGACGTCGACGCCTTCATCGGGACCGAGCCGTTGTGCACGCGCAGCGTCGTGGATGGCATCGGGCAGCGCATCGACGGAGTCTTCGACACCCCGCTCGGCGACTTCAACACCGCGATCTGGGCCTCACCGAGGATGCTCGAGCAGCCGGACCTGTGCCGGGCGGCGGCGCTCATGCAGAAGCAGGCCGCCGAGTACCTCACGCCGGACGGTGAGAACGACCCGGCGGTGTGGCAGGACCTGCTCGTCACCCAGTTCGGCTACGAGGAGGCGATCTACGAGGCGGTGCTGACCAACATCGGGGCGGAGTGGCGCTTCGACAGCATCCGGGAGAGTCAGCTGGCCGGGGCGGGTGAACTGATGGCCCAGCTGGGCATCGTTGCCGAGGAACCCGACTACGAGGCGTTCTACGCCCGCGAGTACTGGGACGTCTGAGTCCGGTGTCCATGCCAGTCCTCACCGACCTGGCCGCCCTGGCCCAGGCGGAGCGGGCCGACCTGCCCCCAGCCCGCGCTGTCAGCCCGGTTCGACGGCGCTGGCGGCGGGCGCTCGGCGTCGTCGTACCGCTGCTGCTCGTGGGCGGCTGGGCTCTCGCCAGCGGTCGCGAGTGGATCTCGGCGGGCCTGTTGCCCGCGCCGTGGACCGTCGCCGAGGCGGCGCGCGACTTCTTCTTCGGAGAACGCCGCACGACGTTGGTCGGTGTCGTCGCCTTCGACGGCGCCGGCTGGGGTCACGTCGGTGCCAGCATCTATCGCTGCGCCGTGTCCTTCGCCTTGGCGGTAGTGGTCGGCATCAGCGTCGGCTTGGCGCTGGGCCTGTCGCGCTGGGTGTCCGACTTCTTCGACCCGGTCATCAACGCCCTGCGCTCCGTGCCGCTCTACGCCTGGCTGCCGATCTCGCTCATCTGGTTCGGGATCGGAGAGGGCGCGGCCAGGGCATTGATCTTCATCGGAGCGCTGTGGCCGGTGCTCATCGCGACGGCGGACAGCGTGGCCCGGGTCCCGCGCGCGCATATCGAGACCGCCCGGATGTTGGGTACGCCGAGGCATCGGTTGTGGCGACGGGTCTACGTGCCGAGCGCGCTGCCGGAGATCGTCACCGGCCTGCGGCTGAGTCTCACCCTCGCCTGGATGTGCGTCATCGTCGGTGAGCTGACCGGGACCTCGACCGGCGTCGGAGCCATGATGAACGCCGCCCGCGAGACCGGTCGGATCGACGAGATCGTGGTCGGCATGTTCGTCTTCGCCATCGTGGGTTACAGCGCCGACCTGGTGCTGCGCATGCTCGCCCGCCCCTGGGTGCGTTGGGCGGACACGTGAGCGAGCAACGCGAGCGCACAAGTGGGCACTGTGCGCCGCGAAAGCGGCTCAGCGAGCGCCGCGAGGTGGGCAATTGAGTGAGCTGCGTGCCGTGGGAGTCAGCAAGTCCTTCGGTGCGGTCGGCGTACTGGACCGGATCCACCTGGCCGTGCAGGCAGGCGAGACCTACGCGCTGTTGGGCCCCAGCGGCTGCGGCAAGTCGACGCTGCTCCGGGTGATGGCCGGTTTCGAGAGCGCCGACGAAGGCAGGGTCGAACTGGACGGGCGGGTCGTGACACGGCCGTCCCCTGAGCGCGGGATGGTGGCGCAGGCCGGCACGCTGTTCCCCTGGCTGTCGCTGCGGGACAACCTGGCGTTCGGGCCGCGGGAGGCGGGCCGGCGCGACTCCGAGCAGATCGTGGCGGACCTGCTCGCCGCCACCGGGCTGGCCGATTTCGCTGACGCCCTGCCGCGCCAGCTGTCCGGCGGGATGCGGCAGCGGGCCGCCATCGCCCAGGTGCTGGCCAACCGGCCGCCGGTGCTCCTGCTAGACGAGCCGTTCGGCGCGCTGGACGCCCAGACGCGGCTGCGCATGCACGAGTGGCTGCGCGCGCTGCTGGCCGAGCGCCCGACGACGACGGTGCTGGTCACGCACGACGTCGAGGAGGCGCTGCTGCTC
>JACCXW010000424.1 GCA_013696785.1 Geodermatophilaceae bacterium
CGACCGGGCTGACAAGCACGGCGGTGCCGACGTCGAAGGCGCCTTGTGCCATGACGAGTTGGGCGACGGCTGCGCCGTTCGATCCGCCGAGCACCCCGATCGGACCGCCTCCCAGCGCCAACCGATCCCGCAGGTCGGCGAAGGCCGGTCCGAACTCCTCGGCCGCCTGCTCGACGATCGGGCCGTGCAAATTCATGACCGCGTCCTCGTAGCCGAGCCGCATCAGCTCCTCGTCACCACCGGCCGGGGCGCGTGACCCGCTCAACGGCAGGCCGAGGTAGATGCGCCAGGCGTCGAGCCCCTCCAGCGGGAGGGCCGCTGCGAACGCGGCCTCCGTCCGCGGCGGATCCAGCAGATGCCAGGCCACCACGACCGGCGCGGCGGAGCCGCCTCCGCCGGGCGGTGGTACGGCGATGAACGGGACACCTGCGGCCACGCCGGTGAGTGCTGTGCTCGTCATGTGATCCTCCTCAATGAGTTGTACATCGTACAGCTTAGTTGGACGGCGTACAGTTCGCAAGATGGATCGGCGCCCCGGCCAGCGAGCCGGCCTCACCCGAGAGCGTGTGCTGGCCGCCGCCCACGAGTTGCTCGGCGCGGGAGGGGTCGATGGGCTCACCATGCGCGCGCTGGCGCGGCGCCTCGAGGTGGCACCGAACGCGCTGTACAGCCACGTGCCCGGCAAGACCGCGCTGCTCGACGCCGTCATCGACGAGGTGCTGGCCCAGGTCGAGGTGCCGGCCATGGATGTTGCGGATCCGGTCACCGGTCTGCATGCGTTGATGTGCTCGACGTACGACGTGCTCCTCGGCCATCCGGACCTGGTGCCGCTCTATCTCGCCCGAAACGGCGCCCGCGGGGCCAACGCCCGGCATCTCGGCGACGTGATGCTCGCGCTGCTCGATCGGGCCGGCCTGCGCGAGGCGAGGGCACGCGAGGCGCTGAGCGTGCTCATCGTCTACACGATCGGGTTCGCCGCATTCACCACCGGCCCGCCGATCGACGTCCCCGACCCCGAGCCCCGCGCCGAGCAGATGCGGGAGAACTTCGACAGCGGGCTGCGCTGGCTGCTGGCCGGCATCACCGCGCCTAGCATGCGTGCATGAGCCGTCAGGCCGAATCCGGCTTCGAGATCCCTACGGTGTACGACGCCGCCTCGGTCGCCACGGATCTCCCGGCCCGGCTGGGCGAGCCGGGGCAGTACCCGTACACCCGCGGTGTCTACCCGACCATGTACACCCGCCGGCCGTGGACGATGCGCCAGTACGCCGGGTTCGGCACGGCGAAGGAGTCCAACGAGCGCTATCACGACCTCCTCTCGCACGGCACGACCGGGTTGTCGGTGGCCTTCGACCTGCCGACCCAGATGGGGATCGACTCCGACGCTCCGCGCGCCGCCGGCGAGGTGGGGAAGGTGGGCGTCGCCATCGACTCGGTAGAGGACATGGCGGTGCTGTTCGACGGCATCCCGTTGGACGACGTCTCCACGTCGATGACGATCAACGCACCGGCCGCCGTACTGCTGTTGATGTACCAGTTGGTGGCGGAGGAGAACGGGATCGGCGCGGACAAGCTCAACGGCACCGTGCAGAACGACGTACTCAAGGAGTACATCGCCCGCGGCACCTACATCTACCCGCCCGCGGAGTCGTTGCGACTGGTCACCGACGTCTTCCGGTACTGCCGCTCGGAGATCCCGCGGTGGAACACGATCTCCATCTCCGGCTACCACATGGCCGAGGCCGGGGCGACGCCGGCGCAGGAGATCGCGTTCACCCTGGCCAACGGCATCGAGTACGTGCGGGCCGCCATCGCGGCCGGGATGGACGTCGACGACTTCGCGCCGCGGCTGGCCTTCTTCTTCGTCTCGCGTACGACGATCCTCGAGGAGGTCGCGAAGTTCCGCGCGGCCCGGCGGATCTGGGCGCAGGTGATGAAGGAGGACTTCGGCGCGCAGAACCCCAAGTCGATGATGCTGCGGTTCCACACCCAGACCGCCGGTGTCCAGCTCACGGCGCAGCAGCCAGAGGTCAACCTGGTGCGGGTGACCGTGCAGGCGCTGGCCGCGGTACTGGGCGGAACCCAGTCGCTGCACACGAACTCCTTCGACGAGGCGATCGCACTGCCCACCGCAAAGGCTGCTCGGCTGGCGTTGCGCACCCAGCAGGTGCTCGCCCACGAGACGGACATCACGGCGACCGTCGATCCCTTCGCGGGCTCCTATGTGGTGGAGGCGA
Organism: Geodermatophilaceae bacterium; assembly: GCA_013696785.1. Taxonomy (GTDB): domain Bacteria; phylum Actinomycetota; class Actinomycetes; order Mycobacteriales; family Geodermatophilaceae; genus JACCTY01. Next base: position 2,238 of record JACCXW010000424.1, read on the forward strand.
TGACCGACGAGGTGGAGTCGCTGAGTCGGCAGCTGATGGAGCGCGTCGAGGAGATGGGCGGGGCGGTCCAGGCGATCGAGCACGGTTTCCAAAAGGCAGAGATCGAGCGATCGGCGTACGACGTCACCAAGACCG
>JACCXW010000426.1 GCA_013696785.1 Geodermatophilaceae bacterium
CCATCACCGGCGTCGCGTCGGCGCTGGTCAGCTTGCATCGCCCGAGCAGCTCCTGGCGGGCGCTGATCGTCTCGCCCAGGACGAGGGGCGGGTTGACGCCCATCCACAGGCTGTCGAGGTCGAAGCAGGCGGCCTGATTCGGGCCGGCGCTGCGCAGCAGGGTGACCGTCGCGCCGTGCACGATGTTGCTGATCGTCACCCGGCGCTCGCACTCGTGCAGCGGGGCGTTCACCACCGGCGTCGGCAGCGACTGCAGCTTCTCCACGAGGATGTCCACGGGCGGTCCCTCGATGAGAACGCCCGCTGTACCGCAGGCGTCCTGTTGGGCCTTGATGTCCATCCCGGCGGCCAACGGCGTACTCAGGTGGAAGCGGGCGTTCCCGTCGTAGCTCTCGCCGGTGGCGATCGTCGTCCCGCCGTCACGCAGTTCGACCTTGGCGCCGGGCACCAGACCCTCGAGCCACACGCACTCACCGCACTGGTTGAGGTGGCTGCGCAACCCCACCGGGCCGACGACAGGCGGCTTCGCCTGAACCTGAACGGTCTCCGGCGAGGCGATGCTCGTCTCGAGGCCGACGGTCTGGGTGGCCGACACCTGCTGACCGGCGCCGATGGGGGCGGCGAGGCTGAAGACGTCGTCGGACCACGACGCCACACCGGTGCCGACTTGTACGCCGTCGGCGTAGATGGTCACCGTGGCGCCGGTGAGCTGGCCCTGAACTCGCACTCTCGTGCTGCATTCGGACAGCGGGCCGATCACCCGTGGCGGAAGCAGGGTCATGACGGCTCCTTATCTCGTCGGGACCGAACGTCAAGGCGCCGGCGGGAGAAGGAGCGGACAACGGGCTCCGAGATACGGCGGGCCGTATCAGGACTGGGGGAGCGCTGCTCATGCCCGCCTAGACCAGTGGGAGGTCGTCATGTCCGGACCGGTGCGAAGAAACATCGCCCATCTCAGCCCAGCCGAACGCCAGGCGTACGTCGACGCCGTGCTGCAAGCCGATCTGCATTCCTTCGCCGACGGTATGTCGTACTGGGACAAGCAGGACCAGATCCACCAGTCGACGCACAACCACGGCGGGAACTCGTTCCTGCCATGGCACCGCGAACTCGTCAACAGGTACGAGGCGCTGCTGCAGCAGAACAACCCGGCCGTCGCAATGCACTACTGGGACTGGACGGAGGACCCGCGGGCCGCCTCCGACGGCCAGGGCGGGACTGTCGATCTGTCCGCACTCGTGGGAACGATGAACGGGATGCTCGACGGGCCGCTGGCGGCCGTCCATAACGGCGGTGTACTTGCCGGCAGCAGGGAGCAGAGCGGTGACCCCGCCGATCCACCGCAGTCGGTGACTCGGTCGGCCGCAGCTGGCGCTCCCGGGGTCACCGGCGACGCGACCGTGATCACGACCGGCGACGCGCTGCCGCAGGCGCAGCAGTGGGAGGCGTTCCGCGTCCAGCTGGAGAGCGACCACGGGAGCGCCCACGGCTATGTGGGTGGTGACATCGGTGCGCAGCACCAGGCGTTCGAGGACCCGTTCGTGTTCCTGCTGCACAGCAACGTGGACCGACTATTCGCCATGTGGCAGGCGCAGCCGGGCCGGGAATGGCGGCTCGACCCCGACCAGGTCTACGGCGACCAGTCGGAGACCACCGGACCCAAGAGCATCCTCGATCCGATGCAGCCCTGGGACGGCACCGTGGAGTTCGGTGCGCCGATCGAGCCGTGGGCTGGTTCCTCGCCGCGGATCGAGATCAAGAACTGCCGGCACCCGTCCGTGGTACGGCCACCGTGCTACGACACGCTGCCGTTGACCGTCTCGCAGGTGTCCCCGGCTCCGGGCGACCCGATCCGCTTCCTCGACGTGGTCGAAAATCTGCCCACCGCTCGGGCACTGCGGCTGCGGGTGCGCGGTTGTACGACGGTCACCGCGACGGCCACGGTAACCGCGCCTTTCACCCTGCTTGCCACGCCGATCGTCTCGCCGGACCCGGACGGTTTCGAGGAGCAGGACCTGCTGGTCTGGGTCCTCTACACGCCCGGCGCGGCCGGTACCAGCGACAGCGGCACGCTCAGCGTGACGGTCGCCCCGACCGGTGACGCCTTCACGATCCCGATCACGGCGACGGTGGTGCCGAATCCGACCGTCGGCACGTCCCTGGTGCTCGACACGTCCGGCAGCATGAGCGCGCCGTCGGGACTGCTGAACAAGGACCGGATGGACGTGCTGCACGCCGCTGCGCCGCTGTTCGTCGCGCTGCTGGACGCCGACGACGGCGTCGGCGTGGTGCGCTTCGACACCGACGCCACCCCCGTCACCCCGGTACAAGACGCCGGCCCGATGATCGGCGGCGCCGGCCGCCTTGCTGCCGGCAACGCCATCGCCGGCACCGCGCCCAACCCAGCCGGACTGACGGCGATCGGGGACGGCCTCGAAGCCGCGGCCGGCCAACTCGCCGGGGTCGCCGCCAACTACGAGTCCGCCGCCACCATCGTGTTCACCGACGGCAACGAGACCGCCGACAAGACCATCGCGCAAGCGGCCGCCTCGGTGCACAGCCGGGTCTTCGCCATCGGCCTGGGCACCGCCGACCAGCTCAACCCCGGCGCGCTGTCCGACATCGCGAACGGCACCGGCGGCTATCTGCTGCTCACCGGCAACCCGGGCATCGACGACCAGCTGCTGCTGCAGAAGTACTTCGCCCAGGTCCTCGCCGGAGCCACGAACGCCGCCATCATCGTCGACCCGGACGGCTTCGTCCCCCAAGGCGGCCAAACCGTCATCCCGTTCGCCCTCACCGCCGCAGACATCCGCGCCGACGTCCTCATCCTCGGCGAGTTCGCCTCCGTCCTGCGGGCCGAGATCATCGCGCCCGACGGCACCACGCTCACCGCAGGGACGGCGCCGAGGAAGCCACCGGGGCCGCCTTCC
>JACCXW010000442.1 GCA_013696785.1 Geodermatophilaceae bacterium
TGCCACAGGCCGGTGATCCCCGGCCGGACGAGGAGTCTGCGGCGCACATCGTCGCCGTACAGGCGGACCTCAGTGGGTAGCGGCGGGCGTGGCCCGACGAGGCTCATCTGCCCCAGCAAGACGTTGATGAGCTGGGGGAGTTCGTCCAGGGAACTGCGCCGCAGGAAGCGGCCCACCGAGGTGACCCGCGGATCCTTGCGGATCTTGAACAGAATGTCGTCGTAGTCGTTGAGGGTCCGCAGGCTGTCGATCCGTTTGTCCGCGTCGGTCACCATGGACCGGAACTTCCAGCAGCTGAATTCCTCGCCGTTGGTGCCGACCCGGATCTGCCGGAAGAAGACGGGTCCGCCGTCGCCGAACTTGATTCCCGCAGCGATCGCGAGGAAGAGCGGGCTGACCAGGAGGAGCAGAGTGCAGGCAGCGACCCGGTCGAACGCTGCTTTCGACAGCCGCCGCAGGCCCGTGAATTCCGGTTCACGGACGTGCAGCAGCGGCAAACCCGCGACGGGGCGCATCTGGATGCGGGGACCGGCGATGTCGGTCAGGCTCGGCACCACCACCAACTCGACGCCGACACCTTCCAGCGACCAGGCGAGATGGCGCAGGAAGGACGTCCCGGAGCCGGACACGGCTGTGACGGCGACCGTGTCGGCCTGCACGGAGTTGGCCACCGCGGCGACGTCTGACAGGCCGCCGAAGACCGGGATGTCCTCGGCCGGCAAAAAGTCGTCCTCGTACGTCGGAAGGCATGCACCGACGACGGCATAGCCGAGGTAGGACTCCCGGCGAAGCACCGAGACCAGCTGACCGACGTGGGCGTGGTCCCCCACGACCAGCACCCGCCGGACGAGATGACCGCGTTCGCGCTGCCGATGAAGCCACTTACGCGCGACCGAGCGGCCGAGGACTAGACCGACCGCACCGACGGGGAATGCAACGGCGAGGAAGCCGCGCGCCACGTCGATCCGGCCTAGGTAGCAGACGACGGCCACTGCGCCGGCCAGCATTGCGGTGCTCTTGATGACCCGCTTGTACTCCTCCAGCCCGACCCCGAAGACCCCACGGCGGTAGCCCCCGTGAGCGGCCAGCGTGAGTAGCCAGGCCGCGGCGAGGGCGAGCACGACGATGGAGTACCGGGTACCTGAAAGAGGTTCGAACGCGGACCGGGCAACCGTGACCCCGGGGTCGTCGAAGCGCACACGCTTGGCCAGGAACAGAGAGCCGATCGTGACGACGACGTCCACCAGGAAGATACTGAATACGTGGGCCGTCATCTGCGACGAGCGCAGCCCCGGATCGATCTCGGACGTGCGCAGCGCCGCTGGAGAATCCAGGGCGTCATCGACTCCCCGGGACAACGTAGACACACAACCTCCACCGCAGCGGCTCGCCGCCCCGAGCGACCTGACTATTGAGACTCGGCGAGGAGCGTAGAGCCAGTTCTCATCACGGGCAACGCGGGGTAACAGAACCCACCGAGACTACCGCCCAGTTCAGCTGATCTACCCTGTGTGCCCCAATCGTTACCTGTTGTCACTTGCCGACCACGCTGAGAGGTCCGCCTCGATGAGCCGACCGAGCAGCGCCACGTCAGCGGCGAAGTGCGACTCGAGGGCCGCCCTCATCTGGGGTGAAACCTGCGGCTTGGGTTGCTCGCGCCACCACAGCGACTTCTTCACACCTTTCAGATGGGGGCTGCGCAGCGACGCCTGCCGCAATCGGCGGACCGGCCCGGCGAGCAGGGCCGGTGGCCGGTTCCGGAGGCGATGCAAGGCGGGCGATCGGAAGGTGCGCGTGCTCGCGTTGTGGATCTCGAAGCTGGGAGTGGGCACCGCCGGCAGGTCGAGGAATCCGGTCAGATCCCGCCAGATCTGCTGTGGGCGATCGCGTAGGTCCTCGAAGCGGATGAAGTGGACCCGGGACCGGTCGACCACGTCTAGAAGGCGGGACACGGCGGCGCCGAGGCGTCCGACCATCTGGTAGTCCACGAGCTTCGGGTCGAGCAGGTCGGTTTCGGGTAGACCTCCGTTCAGGCTGCGCTTCCAGGCGGTCTCGAAGTCGGGCTCGTCCTCGTTCAGGCGCAACTGCTGGAGCCGGTGGAAGGACACGACAAGTTCCGCCGGATCGCGCAGGGCGACGATGAAACGGGCTTTGTCGCCGACTTCGGCGGCGATCGCCGGGACCGCCTCCTGCGAGTAGAGGTAGGTGGTGGAGCCGTCGGCCCGGTGCGTGGCCCGCGCTGCCTCCGGGCCGGCGTACAGACCGTCGTACTTCGCGCGGGTGTCGAAACCTCGGACCTCGCGGACCCGCGGGTAGTCAGCGGCCCAGTAACCGGGTTCCTTGGGCTGGCAGAAGTACAACTCGGGATGGTCGGACATCCATTGGGCCAACGACGTCGTACCGGCCTTTGGCGCGCCGATGAGATACACGTCGGGAACGGTCATGGTCTTCCTCCTCGCAAACCTAGTTGTGCTGGCGGCCTACAACTGCTGCGGGCGCAGCCATGCCGGCGCCTCGACGTCACCGACCATGTCCGCAACCCGCCGCAGATCGTCGGCGAACAGGGGTTCCAGTCGGGCCCGAGCCGCCGCGGACACGGTCGTCGGCCGCAGCGAATGGCG
>JACCXW010000454.1 GCA_013696785.1 Geodermatophilaceae bacterium
CCGACCCGGACCGCGCTGGAGCAGTGCCTGGCCGCGCTGGAGAGCGGCAGCCACGGCCTGGCGTTCGCCTCCGGCCTGGCCGCCGAGACCGCCTTGATCGTCGCGCTGTGCAGTCCCGGCGATCACGTCCTGATCCCCAACGACGCCTACGGCGGCACGTACCGGCTCTTCGCCCGGGTGCTCGAACGGTGGGGCCTGAGCTACACGCCGGTGTGGCTGGGGGACATCGATCAGGTCCGCGCGGCGATCCGGCCGCGGACCCGTCTGATCTGGTGCGAGACACCGACCAACCCGCTGCTGGGGATCGCCGACATCGCCGCCCTCGCAGGGCTCGCCCACGAGCACGAGGCATTGCTGGCGGTGGACAACACGTTCGCCACGCCGTACCTGCAGCAGCCGCTGGCGCTGGGCGCCGACGTGGTCGTGCACTCGACCACCAAGTACATCGGCGGCCATTCCGACGTCGTCGGGGGAGCGCTCGTCGTCGCCGACGCCGCGCTGGCCGAGGCCTTGACCTTCCAGCAGAACGCGCTCGGCGGCGTACCCGGGCCGTTCGATTCCTGGCTGGTGCTGCGCGGAGCGAAGACCCTCGGCGTGCGAATGGATCGACACTGCGAGAACGCCGAGCGGATCGTCGAGGTGCTGGTGGGCCACCCGAGCGTGGACCGGGTGCTGTATCCCGGTCTGCCGGACAGCCCGGGTTACGAGGTGGCGGGCAAGCAGATGAGCGGGTACGGCGGGATGGTGTCCTTCACCGTGCGCGGCGGCGAGGAGCAGGCGCTTCGGGTGTGTGAGCGGACCGAACTGTTCATCCTCGGGGAGTCACTCGGAGGGGTCGAATCCCTCATCGAGCACCCGGGCCGGATGACACACGCCTCGGCCGCCGGTTCACCGTTGGAGGTGCCGGCCGACCTCGTCCGGCTGTCCGTCGGCATCGAGACCGCCGATGACCTCGTGGCCGATCTTCGCCAGGCCCTGCGATGACCCAGGGTGCGGCAGCGCACGTTCGAACTGAGAGGTAGGGGCGCCATGCAGGCGATGCAGTACGAGATCACCTTGCCCGCCGACTACGACATGGACATCATCCGGCGACGGGTTGCCACCCGAGCCCACGCCACCGACGCCTTCGGCGGGCTCGGCCTCAAGGCCTACGGCATCCGCGAGCGCGGCGTGAACGGATCGCCGGTGAACCAGTACGCCCCGTTCTACCTCTGGGCGACGACCGCCGGGATGACCGGATTCCTGCTCGGAGCCGGTTTCGCCGGTCTCAGCAACGACTTCGGCCGTCCGCCCGTTCAGCACTGGACCGGCCTCGTCTTCGAACCCGGACCGGCCATCGACGCCGTCCCACGAGCTGCCAGTCGCAGCACGTCGCGGGTGCCCCCCGACTGCAGCCTCGACGCCGCCGTCGGCGAGGCGTTCGCAGGAGTGCAGGCCTACCGGGAGACCACCGGGGTGCACTGCACGGCCCTCGCCGTCGATCCGCTCAGCTGGGAACTCGTGCACTTCACACTGTGGGCAGAGGTGGCCCCGGATACCTCGGGCGTCCGCTACGAGGTGCTGCACCTGTCCAGGCCGCACCTGCAGGATCTCCCGCGAGCCTGATGTCGCCGGTCTAGGCCGTCTGCAGCCAGGTGTAGCCGACAGCGCCGCTCTGGTTGCCGGCCAGATCCTCGGCGAGAACCCGGAACGTGTGCGACCCGGGGGTCAGCCCGGTATAGGTCTTCGGGCTGCTGCACGGGGTGTAGGCGCTGCCGTCCAGCTGGCACTTGAAGACCACCACCCCGGACTCGGTGTCGGCGAAGGTGAACGTGGCGGTGGTGGCGGTCGTCGGGTTCGTGACGGAGGCCGTGCCAGCGGGTGCGGGCGGAGCCAGCAGGTCGATCGTGAAGGTGGTGGAGACGCTCGTCGTGGCACCGGCGCCGTTGGTTCCGACGGTGCGTGCGGTGTAGCTGCCGTTGGCGGGGAAGCTCGCGACGGCGAAGGCGTAGGTCCAGCTTGTCGTGCCGGTGGGGGTGAGCAGCACCTCGGAGATGCTGGCGAACGAGGTGCCGTTCCAGTACAGGCCGCCGCCCTGTCGCAGGCTGACTCGGACGGCGGACACGCCCGACCCGGTGTCGACGACGGTTCCGCAGATGTCGCCGACCCCGCCCGTCCCGCAGCCGGCGGTAAAGCTCGCCGCGTTGTAGGCGACGCCGGCGACCGGGAAGGTCATGGCCACCACCGGCGGGGTCGAGTCGATGATCCAGGTGTATGACGCCGGGCTGGACAGATTGCCGACGAGGTCGATTGCCTTGACGTGGATGGTGCGCGCGCCGTCGGCGAGCCCGGTGTGGAGCTTGAGGAGAGCGCAGGCAGTGAAACGGGGTATTCTGACCAGAATTGCTGACTTTTAGGTCGCGGGGCATCTGTGTCGAAGCCAGATCGAGCGGGTCGACCTCGTCCGCGGGTCAGCTGCGGGGGTCGGGGATCTCGGCCGGATCCAGCCGGGGCAGGTCATCCACGTCGAGGCAGCCCGAGAAGATCGGCCGGAACTGCCGGCGGTAGTCCGCGAGCACAGGCTGCTCACCGCCGGCTGATTCGGGGATCGCCGCCACCGCCGCCCACTCGAGACCCTCAGCGCAGCCGTCGTCGCGCAGTGTGGCCTCGGCCACGGCGAGGGTCATGGCTCCCGCGGCGCTGAGGGCGGCAAGCAGCATCGCGGGCCAGATGCGGTACCCGTTCATGCGGCCGGCACATCCTGGACCATGCCGACGTGCGGGCCGATCAGGACGTCGTCCCACCGCTGGTCCGTCGCCATGAAGCCGGCTCGGGTGTAGAACGCCTCAGCCGGCACCCTGGCGTTGCACCACAGCAATCCCCCGCCGCGCTCGGCGATGTGGCGTACGGCGGCGGCGACGAGGTCGGTCCCCACGCCGTGACCGCGCAGGTGCTCGGCGGTGGCCATGGCGCGCAGTTGCCAGGCATCGGTCCGGGCCGGATACCAGGGGCAGGCCACCGGTTCGAGCCGCAGCGTTCCGACCACCTCACCGGTGTCATCGACGGCGCCCAGATGCAGCGTGTCGGGGTCGTTATCGCCGGCCAGGGCCATCGCGGCGACGCTTTGGTGCGGCCGAAGTATCCGCTGGCGCAGCGCGAACGTCGCTTCGGCGGGCACCGGGCCCACCCGCGTCTGCAGGCCAGTCATGCTCTGAAACCTACGCCGAACGGGCGCGTCGGCCGCGCCTGGCCCGTAGGTAGTCACTGACGACGTACTCACCGAGCCGATCCGCGTGGGGGGTGAGGACGCGTCCGCCGTTGCGCCGGGCAAGCTCGTCCACGAAGTGCACGAGCGCGGGCTCGTCGTCGAGCAGGAAGACGTTGATCGTGGCCCCACTGCGGGTGCAGCGGTCGACCTCGGCGAGGGTCCGCACGATCGTCTCGGGCAGCGGCGGCCAGCAGAACTCCGGTCGGCCGCCCGGGCCCAGGTGCGCGGTCGGCTCGCCGTCGGTCACGACGAGGACGACCGGCTCCGCGTCGGGGTGCCGGGCCAGGTGCCGACGCGCGAGCATCAGCCCGTGCTGCAGGTTGGTCCCCTGCAGGGTGTCCCAGGAGAGTTCGGCCAACTCGGCAGGTGACAGCACGCGCGCGCTGCTGGAGAAACCGATGATCTCGATCGCGTCCTGCGGGTAACGGGTCGTCACCAGCGTGTGCAGCGCCATGGCCGTGGACTTGGCTGCCCCCCAGGTGCCGCGTAACGCCATCGAGTAGGACAGGTCGACGAGCAGCGCCACTGCTGCGCTGGTGCGTCGTTCGGTCTCCACTACCGAGAAGTCGTCGACGTGCAGCTGTACCCGGGGACGGCGACCGGGACCCGCCTGACCTCCGCCGCCCCGGAGCACGGCGTTCCGGACGGTCCCGACGACGTCCAGCGGCTGCTCGTCGCCGTAGCGCCACTCCCGCGTGGCGCCGGTCAACTCACCGGCGGCGCCCGCATCGGTGACGTCGTGACCGCCGCGACCGCCGGACTCCAGCTGGGCGAAGACCCGGCGCAGCGCCGTGGCTCCGAGTCGGCGTACCGCCTTGGGGGTCAGTTCCAGGCTGCCGCGGTCGCGGTTGAGCCAGCCTTGCCGCTCCAGTTCTCGTTCGAGCCGGCGCAGCGCCTCGATGTCCTCGGCGGCCTCGCGTCCCAGCGCATCGGCGAGAAGATCCTGGTCGATGTCGTCCAGGGAGGCGCCGGGATAGTTCTGGTCGAGTTGCTGGACCAGCGACTCGAGGCCGGCCAGTTCCTCCAGGGCGCTCGTCGCGTCCCCGAGGCCCAGCGGCTGCCGGCCGTCGGTCCCGCCGCGGGCGTCCCACGGCAGGTCGGGTCGGGCCTGCTGCAGCAGTTGCTGCAGCCGGGACATCTCCGCGGCCAGCCCCATGTCATCGAGCGCGCCGCTCATCAGGCCGGCCAGCTCCTGTCGCTGCTCGTCGGTCAGGCTGTTCATGAGCCGTTGCTGGGCGGCTGCCCGCCGGGCCAGTGAATCGACGAGTTCCTCCACTGTGGACGGTCGGTCGGGGAAGAACTGACCGTGCTTGTCCAGGAAGTCCGCCAGCAGCTGGCCGGTGTCCTCGCCCCGGTTGTGCGCATCGATCAGGTCGCCGAGATCGCTCACCATCTCCCGCATCGCCGCGACATCTTCGGGTGTGACGTTTCCGAGGGCCTGCTTCATGTCCCGGAACGAGCTGTCCAGCACTTCCCGGCGAAGCAGGTCGCGGATCTCGTCGTACGCCGACTGCGCTTCGGGACTGCGCCAGGGATAGTCCGAGAGCTGCCGGACCGAACCGGCGGTGTCCTCGGGCAGCGAGTCCAGCTGCGCCTCGGCGAGCCGGGCCGAGTCGTCAGGATCGGGGAACAGCGCCCGTCGTTCGGCCCGCAGCGCGCGGTCGAGCAGCTCCCGCACCTCCTCCAGCGTGCCGTCCATCCGGCCGCGCCGGCGGGTGGAGCGCAGCCGATCGCGTACCTGGCGGCGTACCTCGTCCAGCCCGCGCATCCCCTGCGATCCCTGCCGCAGCAGCGCACGGAGCGCCTCGGACGGACCGTCGCCCGCGAGCACCGCGTCACCGAGTTCGTCGATCGCCGCCGCGACGTCGTAGGGCTCGGCCAGCGGATCCGGACCACCGCGCCAGCGGCCGTATCGGTACGAGCGGTAGTCCATGTCAGGCCCCGTAGATCGTGCGGCCGCCTTGGCTGTCCTTGGCCAGCCGCCGGGTCAGGTGCAGACCCTCCAGGACGAGTTCGACGGCCGCCGCGGCCTGCTGGGGGGATTCCTCGCCCTCCGGTACGCCGAGCCGCCCGAGCATCTCCGCCAGCCGAGGCACCCGGCCGACTTGGGCGAGCAGCTGCTCGGCGGTGATCATGTCGCCGGACTCGACGACCTCGCCGGACTCGAAGTGGTTCTGGATCCCGGACAGATCCAAGCCGCCTAGGCGGCTGCGGAACGTCTCGTTGATCGCCCGCCGCAGCAGGTGGCTCAGGATCTCCGTCTCGCGCTCGTCGTCGGAATCCGAGCCGGCGTCGGCGAATTCGACCTTGCCACGGCTCGCCGGAACCACCGCTGGCAGATCGCAGACCCGGGCCGCTGCCCGCTCCTCACCGGTCGTGGCGGCCCGGCGTACGGCGGACGCGGCGACGGTCTCCAGTGCCGCGATGGCGAATCGCGCGCTGACGCCGGAGCGGTGGTCGACGTGCTGGGACTCGCGGACGAGCCGGGTGTAGCGGGCGATGACGTCCAGCAGGTGCTCGGGGATCAGCGGGCGCTCGTGCCCACCCGCGTCCGACCACGTCGTCCGTGCCTCCTGACGCAGCAGCGTGATCTCGTCGGGCAGGTCCAGCGGATAGTGCGTGCGCACCTCGCTGCCGAAACGGTCCTTGAGCGGAGTCACGATCCGGCCGCGGTTCGTGTAGTCCTCGGGGTTGGCGCTCGCGACGAGGAGCAGATCCAGCGGCAGTCGCAGCCGGTAGCCGCGGATCTGGATGTCGCGCTCCTCCAACACGTTGAGCAACGCGACCTGGATCCGCTCGGCGAGGTCGGGTAGTTCGTTGACGCTGAAGATCCCGCGGTTCGTGCGCGGGACCAGTCCATAGTGGACAGTCTCGGGATCGCCCAGCGTCCGCCCTTCGGCCACCTTGATCGGGTCCACGTCGCCGATCAGGTCGCCGACGCTGGTGTCCGGCGTGGCGAGCTTCTCGCCGTACCGGTCCTCGCGGTGGATCCAGACCACCGGCGTCGAGTCGCCGTGCTCGGCCAGCTGGCGGCGACCCCAGACGGTGATCGGGGCGTAGGGGTGTTCGTTGAGTTCGCTGCCGGACAGCGTCGGGGTCCATTCGTCCAGCAGGCCGAGCAGGGTGCGGATCAGGCGGGTCTTGCCCTGGCCGCGCTCGCCGAGGAGCACGATGTCGTGCCCGGCCAGCAGCGCCCGTTCGATCTCGGGTACGACGGTGTCGTCGAAGCCCACGATGCCGGGCAGCGACGGTTCCCCGGCGGCGAGCCGGGCGAGCAGGTTGGTGCGGATCTCGGCCTTGACCGGGCGGTGGGTGTGGTCGGTGGCGCGGAGGGCGCCGAGCGTGGTCGGCAGGTCGGCGGGCGGGATTTTCGGGGCGGTGGTGGTGTGCGTGGAGGTCACCGTTCGACGGTACGACGCGCTGCGGGGACGTGCACAGCACGTCGCTCCCGATCCACGACAATGCGGCGATGGAGACGATGGTGCTGGCGATCGACGTCGGAGGCACGAAGCTGGCCGCGGCTGTCGTCGATGCCGCCGGCGAGCTCGTCAGCGAGGACCGGTCACCGACCCCCACCGACGGCGACGCCGAGGAGATCTGGTCCGCTCTCGTCGCCACCGTGGAACGGGCGCTCGACGCGGCCGGCGTGCCGCCGCTGCAGGCGATCGGGACGGGGTGCGGCGGCCCGATGCACTGGCCGGCCGGCATCGTCTCGCCGCTGACGATGGGTTGGCGCGACTTCCCGTTGCGCTCGCGGCTGCAGGATCGCTACGGCGTACCGGTCCGGCTGCACAACGACGCGGTGTGCGTTGCGGTGGCCGAGCATTGGCGCGGTGCCGGCCAGGGGCGGGCGAACATGCTGGGCATGGTCGTGTCCACCGGCGTCGGCGGCGGCCTCGTCCTCGGTGGGCGCCTGCACGACGGGGCGACCGGCAACGGGGGCCACGTCGGTCACGTCGTCGTGGACCCGGACGGTCCGTTGTGCCGCTGCGGTGGGCACGGTTGTCTGGAGGCGATCGCCCGCGGGCCCGCCATTGCCGATTGGGC
>JACCXW010000317.1 GCA_013696785.1 Geodermatophilaceae bacterium
CCCGCGCGCTGGCCGGTCGCCCGGGTCCCGCGCGCGGATGGACGGCGGCGCCGGTCGGGCGTGCCACGTGACAAGGAGACCATCCGCTAGCCGACCGCCGGCGCGGGCGGAGGGGCATCCGGCCCGGCGACCGCCTGGGCGAGATCGGCCCGGGGGAATGCTGATCGGCCGGCGTAGCGCGCCGCGTCGTCCAGCTCCTCCTCGATCCGGAGAAGCTGGTTGTACTTGGCGACCCGTTCGCTGCGGGCCGGTGCGCCGGTCTTGATCTGGCCGCAGTCGGTGGCGACGGCAAGGTCGGCGATGGTGGTGTCCTCGGTCTCCCCCGAGCGGTGGCTCATCATGGCGCGCATCCCACCTCGGTGGGCCATCGTCACCGCGTCCAGGGTCTCGGTCAGGGTGCCGATCTGGTTGACCTTGACGAGCAGCGCGTTCGCCGCCGACTCCTCGATCCCCCGTCGCAGCCGGATCGGGTTCGTGACGAACAGGTCGTCGCCGACGATCTGCACCCGGTCCCCGACGGCGGCGGTCAACTCGACCCAGCCGGCCCAGTCGTCCTCCGACAGCGGGTCCTCGATCGAGAGGATGGGGTACGCCGAGAGCAGCTCGGAGTAGTACCCGATCATGTCGGCCGCGCTCCTGGTCACGCCCTCGAACCGGTAGCCCTCATCGCTGTGGAACTCGGTGGCTGCGACGTCCAGGGCCAACCCGATGTCGGTCCCCAGAGACAGCCCGGCAGCCTCCACCGCCTCGGCGATCAGGTCGAGGGCAGCGCGGTTGGTCTCCAGGCTCGGCGCGAAGCCGCCTTCGTCGCCGAGTCCCGTGCTCAGCCCCTTGCCCTTGAGCACCGACTTCAAGGCGTGGTAGACGCTGACACCCATCTCCAGCGCCTCGGCATACGTCGCCGCGCCGATCGGCGCGATCATGAATTCCTGGACGTCGACGTTGCTGTCCGCATGGGCGCCGCCGTTGAGAATGTTCAGCATCGGCACGGGCAGCAGATGCGCGGACGGTCCGCCGACATAGCGGAACAGCGGCAGCCCGCAGGACTGCGCGCCGGCCCTGGCCACCGCCAGGGACACTCCGAGCAGGGCGTTGGCGCCGAGCCGTGACTTGTCCTGCGTCCCGTCGAGTTCGAGCAACCGCTGGTCGATGAGCCGCTGCTCTGTCACCTCGAAGCCCAGCAGTTCAGGCCCGATGTCCTCAAGCACCGCCGACACGGCCTGGCGTACCCCCTTGCCGCCGTAGCGCTGCCCGCCGTCGCGCAGTTCGACTGCCTCGAACGCCCCCGTCGAAGCGCCGCTCGGGACTGCCGCGCGGGCGAGCGTCCCGTCGTCGAGGGCGACCTCTACCTCCACCGTGGGATTGCCGCGGGAGTCCAAGATCTCGCGGGCCCCGACGGCCTCGATGCTGGCCACGGCAGTCGTCCTCCTCGAATGGTGGGCGCGGCGTCATGCCCGCCGCTGGCGAGGGTAGTCGGCGTACCGGCACGAATCGTTATGCCCCGCCGCGCGTGCAGCCCCCGTTCGGCAAGGACGCAGATGGGATAGTCCCAGCCCATGGGTCTCCTTCGGCTGCGCGCGGTTCGGCAGATGCTGCTCGGCCTGATCCCTCTCGTCGTGATCGCGGTCGCGCTCCTCGTGCTGTTGGTGCTGCGTCTTGTCGAGGCGAACGCGCCGTTGCGGGCTGCGACGTCGACGGCTCAGGCGGTCGTCGTCTCGACCGGCCTCGGCGATGACGGCCTGCAGATCGCGGTGGAGTACACCGACGAGTCCGGCACCACCCAGACCGGTCGGCTGACCCTGGACGGCGCGCGGGACGTGCCGCTCGACGAGCAGATCGAAGTGGCCTACGACCCGGAGCGGCCGGCGGTGGTCTATGTCCGCGGCGATGCCCTCAGCAACACCGTCACCGACCTTTTCAACGGCATCCTCGTCGTCGCCCTGATCCTGATCGCCGCGGTGACGGTGACCGTCGTCCGGCTGATCCGCCGCCGTCGGCTGACCGCCACGGCGGGCCGGCAGGTCCAGGTACGCCGGACGCGGTACCGCCGTGGTCTCACCGACCGGACCTGGTTCGTCATCGACACCCCGAGCGGGCCGGCGTGGGTACCGGTCTACTGGGATCCGGCCGTCGAGCGGGTCGATGCGGAACCGGTCACGGTCACCGCGCACGGTTCGCCGGAGACGGACGCGCTGATCTCCTTCGACGTGTACGGCGTCAGCGTGTGGCCGTCCGGTCGGCGACGGCCGGCGGCGCCCAGGGGGACAGAACGCGACCTCACCGCGCCGAAGGGAGAGATCTCGATGGCGCGGCAGGCCCGCGCCGACGCCGTCGTCGTGTTCCTGGCGCCGCTGCTCGGCATCCTGTGGGGCTACATCGACGGCAGCGGCCCGGCCGGTTTCGTCTTTGCCACCGTGATGGCTGTGGGAGTGCTGTTCTGGCTGCCCTCGATGTACGGCTCGGACCCCACCTGAGTCTCCGATTCTCCTGCTTCGGCCGCACGCAGCTGATCGGCGTAGCGGTCGCTGGCCGCCCGCAGCGCCGCCTCGGCGTCCAGGCCGGCCCGCTCCGCGGCGCTTACCACGCAGAGCAGGAGGTCG
>JACCXW010000460.1 GCA_013696785.1 Geodermatophilaceae bacterium
GCGGCACCTCGCATGGCGCCGTGATCCTGTCCCTCGAAACGCTCGGACTCACGCCCAACGACGTCATCATCACCGAGGTAGGTGGGCAGAGCGCCCGCATCGCCGCCCTCCAGGGTAAAGCCTGCGCCGCAGCGCCGGTCGATGCTGCTCGCCACGAGGAGATGGCCGGTCTAGGCTTCAACTTCCTGGTCAATCTCAAGGACGCGAAGCTCCCATGGGGCCGCTCGGGCCTTGGCGTGACCAAGGATTGGCTCGCTGCCAACCCGAACACGGCCACGGTGGTCGCCGCCTCGGTCCTCGAGGCCCAGAACATGATGTGGACCGATGTGGACACCGCGGCCAAGCACTATGCCACGTTCACCCAGAGCACGGTCGAGGAGGCCAAGGCGCTCATCCTCGATTTTCAGGTGATCGGCAACCGCCCGATGACCTGGGCCGATGCAGCCTTCGAGAACCCGAAGCGCGTGCTGGCCGCCGTCAACCCGGACATTGCCGACGTTCCGGTCGCGGACGCATTCGACCGGAGCGTCCTCGAAGGGCTGAAGGCCTCGGGCTTCTACGAGGCTCACGACATCCCGACCGAGTAACTCGGCTCCTCCTCTCGACCGCCCCTGGAGCCTCGCTCCGGGGGTCGGTTCGTTCCAGCGAGGCTCGCACCATGTGCGGCACCACTGCCGACGCCTTTGACGGGCATCACGGTCGCGGGCTCGTATGAGGACTACGCCGCCGGCCCAGCGCGCTTCATCTACGGTCCGCAAGCGTGACGAGCCACGGAATGTAGACAATCGGTGAGCAAATGGGTACATTAACACGCACTACGTACGCGCCGGTGCCCCTGACCCAGGTAGGCGGCACACCCGGGCACGTCCACCACCGAGGGATCGATGCGCACTGAGCAGGTTCGCTTCTACAGCCACGGCAGTGCGCTCGCGGGCACCCTGATGCTCCCCGACGGCCCCTCCGCCGAGCGGTCCGTGGCCGCCGTCGTGCAGGGTCCCGGCTGGCTCGGACTTCGTGACGCGAAGCTCTATCAGCCGTACCACGACGCGCTGCTCGGGGCGGGCATCGCCGTCCTCGTCTTCGACTATCGCGGCTTCGGCGACTCGGAGGGTGACGCGACCTACCTCGACCCGCGGACCCAGGTCGAGGACTACATCAGCGCGGCGACCTACCTCGAGACCCGGCCCGAGGTCGACCCGCGCCGGCTCGGCGCGTTCGGCTCCGGCGGGACGGGGGGCGGCAACGCGATCATGGCCGCCGCCCTTGACCCGCGCTACAAGGCCATGGTCGCCCAGGTCCCGATCTCGGACGGACGCGACTGGCTCCACCGGATGCGCCGCGAACACGAGTGGCTGGAGTTCCTCGAGGAGCTCCGCCTCGACCGCATCGAGCGGAATAAGACCGGCAAGGGTGCGATGGTGGCCCCTCGAGATGGGATCATGGTCCGCACCCCGGAGCGCAAGGTGACGCAGGTCAAGTCCGACGTGGACCATCGGATCCCGGAGCTCGTGTCGCTCGCCAGCGCGGAGGCCATCTTCGAGTACCGGCCGATCGACGTGGTCGAACGCATCGCGCCACGCGCCGCGATGTTCATCTGCGTCGAGAACGACTGGACCACGCCCGAGGATCACAGCTTCGCCATGTACGAGAAGGCCGGGTCGCCGAAACGTCTCGTCGTGCAGACCGGCACGACGCACTACGGGGCGTACGCTCAGTACCGCGACGTCGTGGCACCCATGATCGTCGACTGGTTCCAGCGCTATCTCGTCGCCGGCGACATCGCGGTCCACGAGGCGCGCCCGGAAGCCGTCATCCGGTACGTCGACGGCACGAGCGAGAGGCAGGACACGTGAGCGTGGACCTTCTTATCCGAGGCGGCACGGTCGTGACCGCCACCGGTCGGACGATCGCCGATGTCGCCGTCGACGACGGGCGGATCGTCGGGATCGTCGCGCCGGGCACACCATTCGAATCGACCGCGACCATGGACGCGGCCGGCCGGCACCTGCTTCCCGGCGTCATCGATGTCCATAGTCACCATCGCGAGCCGGGCTTCACGCACAAGGAGGACATCGTCAGCGCGACGTCCCAGTGCGCCGCCGGCGGCGTGACGACGTCCTTCGCGATGCCGAACGTCCAGCCGCCGCCGAACACCGCCGAGCGCCTCGCATCGATGCTCGAGCTGTACGCCGAGAAGTCGATCGTCGACTACAACATCAACGCCGCAGGCACCGTCCTCGACGAGATCCCGGAGCTCGCCACGATGGGGATCGCCGCGTTCAAGGTGTTCATGGTCGTCGACACCGGCCGCGACTACCCGCACATGCCGGGCATCGGCGTGCACGACCACGGTGACCTGCTGCGGATCTTCCAGAAAGTGGCCGACACCGGCGTGCCGCTCATGGTCCATCCCCACGACCAGGCGCTCATGACCGCCATCGAGGAGCGCTACTGGGAGCGCGGCGAGCGAGACTTCCGCGCCTACGCCAAGGCCTACGCCGACCACGATGGGATCATCTGGGACTCGGCGGCCGCCCTGCTGCTTCGGCTCCAGAAGGCTACCGGCACGCAGCTGCACCTGCTCCACACCCAGAC
>JACCXW010000482.1 GCA_013696785.1 Geodermatophilaceae bacterium
GTCTGGGGCCGCTGTCCGGCCGATACCGGCGCGCCCGCACTCTGGCCGCTGCGCCGCATCGTCAGCCAGCTGCCCGGCAGCCACCAACGATTGCCCTCGACGGGCGACGAGGACTTCGGCAGCTCCGCAGAGGGTTCGGCGGCTGCTCGCTTCGCCCAGTTCGAGTGGCTGGCCGACGCGATCGCCCAGGCCGCTGAACCCGCCGGCCTGCTGGTGATCGTCGAGGACCTGCACTGGGCGGACTCCACCACAGCCGCTGCGCTCGGACATCTGGCCGGTGAGTTACCTCGCTCTCGAGCGCTCGTCGTGATCACCGCCAGGCTGTTGACTGATTCGGCCGCGGTCGGGGACGTCCTCGGCCGGCCCGGAGTAATGCAACGACAGCTGGCGGGCTTGGACCGGAATGCGATCGTCGCCTACCTCGACTCCGTCGACGGGGGGAGGGTGGACCAGCGGTACGCCGACCTCGTACTTCGCCAGACCGCTGGAAACTGCCTGTTCGTTGGCGCGGTGGTACGGCTGCTTGCCGCGGGGGTGTCCTTGCGGTCCTACGACGAGGATGCCGCGCGCGCCGCGCTCGCCGACCGGCGGGAGCTGATCGATCTCGTCCGCGAGCCGATGGGAAGGGTCTCCGCGGACTGCCGGCATCTCGTGGAGACCGCGAGCGTCGCCGGCGATGACTGCAGCGTCACCGAACTCGTGGCGGCCAGCGGTCGTCCTGCCCCGGACGTGTTCTTGCTGCTGGACGAGGCGGTTCGGGCGCGCCTGCTCACGCTGCCGGCCGATACCCCCGGGACCGCGCGGTTCGTTCACGCCCTGGTACGCGACGGTGTCTACGACAACGTCGACCGAACGGTCAGGTGCCGGATACACCGTGTACTGGCGGACGTCGTCGCGGCGTCGGAAACGGGGCCAGAGCGGATCGCGACGATCGCCAGCCACCTGGCCCGGGGAGCAACCACGCCGGCCGAGCACGTTCGCGCCGCGACGTCCGCACGCCAGGCAGGGCGGGCGGCCTTGGCCGACCTCGCGTACGCCGAAGCGGCTGGTCGGTTCAGGACGGCGCTGCACAGCATGGCGATGGCCGGCGGGGCCTCCCCGACGGAGAGGTCGGAGACGCTGCTCGAGCTTGCCCTTGCCGAATACAGGTCGGGCGCCTTCGGCGGCTCGCTGGAGCACTGCCTGCTCGCGGCGGACCTGGCCGAGGCAGCGGGGCGCTGGGACCTGCTCGCGCGGGCGGCCCTCCTCGTCGACGGTGTGGCACTGCCGGGCGCAGACGCCCTGGTGGGGCTCTGTCGGCGGGCGGTCGCCCTCGTCCCCGACGAGCAGCTGTCACTGCGTGCGCAACTGCAGGCTCGGCTTGCCTATGCGGCCGCCGATGACGGAGACCTGGCATCCGCGCAGCGGATGTCAGCCGAATCGCTGGCACTGGCAGAGGGCACCGACGACCCGGCCGCGTTGCTCGCCGCGCTGCGGGCCAGGCACCAGGCGCTGGCCGGTCCCGAGCATGGCCACGAACGCCGGCAACTCGGCAACCGGGCCGTCCAGCTGGCCGAGCGCGGCGAACCCATGGCGGCGTTGTGGGGCCGGCTGTGGCGGATCGACACGTCGTTCGAACTGAGCGATCTCATCGCCATCGACCGGGAGCTGGCGGAGCTGGAGCGGTTGACCGTCCATCTGCGATTCCCGTTAGCACGCTGGCATCTGGCCCGGCTGCGGGCAGCTCGGGAGTCCATGGTCGGGCGCTTCGACGTCGCCCAGGCATACAACCGGACGGCACGGGAGCTGGCCGGCGAACTCGACGACCACAGCCTTGTCAACCTGTACTACGCATTTCAGCTGTTCGACGGGTACGTGCGGGGAACGATGACAACGGAGCGCCGGCGGGAGGAGTTTGCCGGTTTCGTCGCAATCGCCATGGATGTCGGGATTCCGATCGCCGTCGTATCAGCAGCCTTGGCGCTGGCGAGCTTGGGCGACGTGGACGAGGCCGTCCGACTGGCCCGCCAGCTCTGCGCCGACGCCCCGGGCTGGCCGAGGGACGGTATGTGGCTTGCCACCGTGGCAATCCTCGCGGACACGGTCGCGGATATCGCCGACGGCGAGTGCGCGAAGATCCTTTATCCGCTGCTCGCGCCGTTCGCCGATCTGGCGGTAGCAGGTGGTTCTGGTTCGGTCGCCTGCGACGGCTCGGTCTCCCGGCACCTCGGCCGGCTCGCGGCCACCTGCGGCCGGCTGGACGAGGCAGCGCGCCATCTCCGTGACGCCGTTGCGCACGAGGAGCGGATGGGAGCCCGTCCGTTCGCCGCGCTCAGCCGGATGTACCTGGCCGGCGTGCTGCAGGCGCAGGGTCGACCGGAGAATCTCGCCACGGCGGCGAAAACCGCTCGAACAGCAATAGCCGCCCTGCGCAGTATGGACATGCCCGGACGCGTCGAGCAGTGCGCTCAGCTGCTGGCGGCAATCGATGCCGAGGTGAACCAGCAGACCGCGCTGACGCCTCGCGAGAGCGAGATCGTGATGCTCCTCGCCGTGGGCCTGTCCACCGGCAGATCGCCGGAAAGCTGTTCGTCTCCGAGCGGACTGTGGAGACACACGTCAGCCACGTGCTGGCAAAGGTCGGCGGATCGTCCCGCACTGACATCGTGGCGTGGGCCTACTCCACCGGCGTTGCCGCGTCGCGTCCTTAGTGCAGCTCCTTCTGCTCATCCGAGTTGGCTACGTAGTGATCGTCGAGCATGTCGGACTCGTCGAAGGGGTGCTCGCCGTTGAGGACCGATTCAGCGCGGTCGCTGTCGATCTCCACCGTCCAGGTGCCGACAAGAACCGTGGCGACGGCGTTTCCGGCGAAGTTCGTCAGCGCCCGAGCCTCTGACATGAACCGGTCGATGCCGACGATCAGGCCGACCCCGTCGACGAGTTCCGGCCGGTGCGATTGCAACCCGCCGGCCAGCGTGGCGAGGCCGGCGCCGGTCACGCCTGCGGCCCCCTTGGACGCCACGATCATGAACAGCAGCAACGAGATCTGCTCGCCGATCGACAACGGTTGCCCGGTCGCCTCGGCGATGAACAACGAGGCCATGGTCAGGTAGATCGCCGTACCGTCGAGGTTGAAGGAGTAGCCGG
>JACCXW010000003.1 GCA_013696785.1 Geodermatophilaceae bacterium
CACTACGGCAACGCGCAGCGGTATCAGCGGCGCGAGGTCTGCTCCTGCCGGGGGCGCACCCGCGGAAGGATGCGGCCCTGCAAACCCTGCCGTTTGCGCGCGTACATCCACAGCGGCGGGCCGACGACGATGAGGACCGAGAGGATCACGACCAGGAGGACGTTGCTGGCGCCGAGCAGCTTGAGTGCGGACGCGAGCAGCACCACGGTCAGCGCCCTGCGGATGATGCCATCCGGAGCGTGGCTCGACATCCGCGCACCGAGGTAGACGCCGGGCAGGCAGCCGAGCAGCAGTGATGCGGTCAGGTCGAACTGGAAGTCACCGAACAGGATGTGCCCAAGGGCGGCAGAGATGACCAACGGCACCGCCTGCACCAGGTCGGTGCCGACCAGCCCGGAGGCCTTCATGGCGGGGTACAGCGACAGCATCGCGATGATGATCAGCGACCCGGAACCGACCGAGGTCATCCCGACGATCACCCCGCCGATGGCTCCGACGATGACTGTCGGCAGCCGGCGCGGGCGGATAACGACCGGCCCCTGCGGCTCGGGCGGCAGGTTTCCCGCCTTCTGCTTCGCCTTGGTGACCATCCGCAGATACGACCGGTACACCAGCCCCGCAGTGGCGATGAGAAGGGCGATCCCCAGCGCGAACTTGGTGATCTCCTGCACGTCGCCGCTCTGCCCGAGCGCCCGCGAGATCAGTACCCCGAGGAACGCGCAGGGGACAGAGCCCACGCACAGCCAGCCGACGATCGGCAGATAGACCGTTCCGCGGCGCAGGTGCACGGTCGCGCCGACCGGCTTCATCACTGCCGAGACCACGAGGTCATTGGAGACCGCGGCCAATGGGGGAACGTTGAAGAAGAGGACGAGAACCGGCGTCATGAGGGCGCCGCCGCCCATACCGGTCAATCCGACGACGATGCCGATGAAGAAGCCGGCCATGGTCAGCAGATAGTCCACCGGACCGCCTTGATGTCAGCGAACCGCGCGTCGCGCGGCCCTCGGGTTGTCGTGAGGATGTTGTCCGCTGCCAATTCCCGTCGTACCCGGTATTGACGATCAACAAGGTAGTCCATACCTCCCGGATACGCGAACCTGCCGGCGCCCGCGACGCGGCGGCCGCAGTGCTGCCGGCGCCGCGTAGGCTCGGTGAGACCCCGAAGCCGGCCGGATTCGGGGCTGTCGTGCTGCCTGGCCCCGCCCGTCGCGGCGGTTCGTCCTGTCGCAAACACGAGCCAGTCCGGTTACGAGGAGGACCTTCACTTAATGACGCTGACCGGTCTGCTCGACGCCGTCCTGGAAGATCCCGCCGTTCGTGCCGCGGTCGATTCGGCCGGGGTCGCGGCCCTGGACCTGGCGGCGCCGTCGGCACTGCGCCCATTCGTCGTCGCGGCGCTGGCGGCTGACGCGTCGAAAGGCGGCGCCGGTCGCCCGGTGCTCGCGGTGACCGCTACCGGGCGGGAGGCCGAGGATCTCGTCAGCGCGTTGTGCTGCCTGCTGCCACCGACGTCGGTCGCGTTCTACCCAAGCTGGGAGACGCTGCCGCACGAACGGCTGTCCCCCCGCGCGGACACCGTCGGGCGACGGCTCGCGGTGCTACGCAGGCTGGCGCACCCGCGCACCGACGATCCCGCGACCGGACCGATCCAGGTCGTCGTAGCTGCCGTGCGAAGCCTGCTGCAGCCACAGTTGCCGGGCCTGGGCGAACTCGTGCCGGTCGCGCTGCGGGTGGGCGACGAGGTGGTGCTGGACGACCTCGTGGAGCGGCTGGTGCTGATCGGCTACGCGCGGACCGACCTGGTCGAGAAGCGAGGGGAGTTCGCCGTCCGGGGCGGCATTGTCGATGTCTTCCCGCCGACCGAGGACCACCCGGTCCGGATCGAGTTCTGGGGCGACACGGTGGAGGAGGTGCGCTGGTTCAAGGTGGCCGACCAGCGCTCCTTGGAGATCGCCGAGGCCGGACTGTGGGCGCCGCCGTGCCGTGAGTTGCTCCTGACACCGGAGGTCCGGGAACGGGCGGCCGAGCATGCCGTGAAGCATCCCGAACTGGCCGAGATGCTCGACCGGATCGCCGAAGGCATCCCGGTCGAGGGGATGGAGTCGCTGATCCCGATCCTCGTCGAGGGGACGGAGTTGCTGCTGTTGCCCGAGGAGATGCCCGCGGGCAGCCACCTGGTCATCTGCGATCCCGAACGGGTGCGCACCCGGGCCGGCGAGCTGGTCAGGACCAGCGCGGAGTTCCTCGAAGCGTCCTGGGCGAGTGCCGCCGTGGGCGGGGGAGCACCGATCGACCTGGGAGCCGCGGCGTACAAGTCCCTGGACGAGGTACGGGATGCCGTCGCCGCGGCCGGGCTGCCGTGGTGGACGGTCTCGCCGTTCGGGGTCTCGCCGTTCGAAGTCTCGCCGTTCGAAGCCAACGAGGAGATGGAGTCGACCGCGTACACGCTCGGCATGCGGGCCGCGCCCAGCTATCACGGCGACACCACCAAGGCGATCGAGGACCTTCGCTCCTGGACCCACGACGGCTGGCGCGTCGCGCTCGTGTTCGAAGGGAACGGTACGGCGGAGCGCGCGGTCGAGCGGCTCGGTCAGGCCGAGGTCCCGTCCCGGCTGGTCCCGGTCATCGACGAGCTGCCTGGAGCCGGCGTCGTGCACGTCACGACGGGCCGCCTGGAGCACGGCTTCACCAGCGAACTGCTGAAGGTTGCGGTGCTCAGCGAGGCCGACGTGACCGGCCAGCGTGGACAGTCCACAAAGGACATGCGGCGGATGCCTTCGCGTCGGCGCAATGCGGTGGACCCGCTGCAGCTGCAACCCGGCGACCTCGTCGTACACGAGCAGCACGGGGTCGGCCGGTACGTCGAGATGGTGCGCCGGACGATCAACGGCGGCGAGCGCGAGTACCTGACGCTGGAGTATGCCGCCGCCCGCCGAGGTCAGCCGCCGGACCGGCTGTTCGTGCCGACCGACGCCCTGGACCAGATCACGCGGTACGTCGGCGGGGAGAATCCGAGCCTGCACCGGCTGGGTGGCTCGGACTGGGCTAAGGCAAAGGGCCGCGCCCGTAAGGCGGTCAAGGAGATCGCCGCCGAGTTGATCCGGCTGTACTCCGCGCGGATGGCCCAGCCCGGTTTCCGGTTCAGCCCGGACACGCCCTGGCAGCGCGAACTCGAGGACGCGTTCCCCTACGTCGAGACCCCGGACCAGTTGGAGGCGATCAACGAGGTCAAGGCCGACATGGAGAAGCCGATCCCGATGGACCGGGTGATCTGCGGCGACGTCGGGTACGGGAAGACCGAGATCGCCGTAAGGGCGGCGTTCAAGGCGGTGCAGGACGGAAAGCAGGTCGCCATCCTGGTCCCGACGACACTGCTGGCCCAGCAGCACTACTCCACGTTCTCCGAGCGGATGACGCAGTTCCCGATCACGGTGAAGGTGGTCAGCCGGTTCAACTCCGCGGCCGAGCAGGCGGCGGTACTGGCCGGCGTCGCCGAGGGCTCGGTGGACATCGTGATCGGCACCCACCGGCTGCTGCAGCCCTCGACCCGCTTCAAGGATCTGGGGCTGGTCGTCGTGGACGAGGAGCAGCGCTTCGGCGTCGAGCACAAGGAGTACCTCAAGACGCTGCGCATCGCCGTCGACGTCCTCACGATGTCGGCGACGCCCATTCCGCGCACCCTGGAGATGAGCCTGACCGGCATCCGCGAGATGTCGACGATCCTCACCCCGCCGGAGGAGCGGCATCCGGTCCTCACCTTCGTGGGTGCCTACCAGGAGAAGCAGATCGCCGCCGCGATCCGCCGCGAACTGCTGCGCGAAGGACAGGTCTTCTACATCCACAACCGGGTGGAGTCGATCGACCGCGCGGCGGCGCGGCTGCGCGACCTCGTGCCGGAGGCGCGGATAGCAGTCGGGCACGGACAGCTGGGCGAGGACGCGCTGGAGCAGGTCATGATCGGCTTCTGGGAGCGCTCCTACGACGTTCTCGTGGCCACCACGATCGTCGAGTCCGGGCTGGACATCGCCAACGCGAACACGCTGATCGTCGAGCGGTCCGACCACTTCGGGCTCTCCCAGCTGCATCAGATCCGCGGTCGCGTTGGCCGCGGCCGGGAGCGGGCGTACGCGTACTTCACGTACCCGCCGGAGCGGCCGATGACCGAACTGGCGCACGACCGGCTGGCCACGATCGCGCAGAACACCGACCTCGGCGCCGGAATGGCGGTGGCGATGAAGGATCTGGAGATCCGGGGAGCCGGCAACCTGCTCGGCGGGGAGCAGTCGGGGCACATCGCCAGCGTCGGCTTCGACTTGTACGTGCGGCTGGTCGGCGAGGCGGTGGCCGACTTCAAGGGCGAGGGGCCCACCGAAGAAGCTCACGACGTCCGGGTCGATCTGCCGGTCGACGCGCACCTGCCCCACGACTACATCCCGGGTGAGCGGCTGCGCCTGGAGGCCTACCGCAAGGTTGCCGCGATCGGCTCCGCCGCCGACGCGACCGTGGTGCGCGACGAGTTGCACGACCGGTACGGCGTGCTGCCCGAGCCAGTGCTTGCCCTGCTCGACGTGGCCCGGTTCCGCTCGATGGTCAGGGAGTACGGCGTCAGTGAGGTGTCCTTGCAGGGCCGCTCGGTGCGGATCAGCCCGGTGGTGCTCGCCGACTCACAGCAGCTGCGGCTGCAACGGCTGTATCCGGGCAGCGTCTACAAGCCCGCCGTACGCACGCTGTCTATCCCCCGCCCGGTGACCGCTCGGATAGGTGGAGAACCGATGCGCGACCTGGCGCTGCTCAGCTGGGTCACCGACCTGCTGGCCGCGGTGCTCCCGCCGGTCAACGCGGCCGGCTGATGCCGGCCCTACGCCGGCGGTGCGGGCACTCCGAGGGCGTCGCGCAGGAACTGCACCTGCAGCAGGAGCAGGTTCTCCGCGACGACCTCCTCCGTGGTCATGTGGGTCACCCCTGACAGCGGGAGCACGCTGTGCGGACGGCCCGCGGCCAGCAGGGCGGAGGACAGCCGTAGCGAGTGCGCGGCCACGACGTTGTCGTCCGCGAGGCCGTGCACGAGCAGCAGCGGCCGGGCCAGCGTCAGGGCGTCGGCGATCAGCGAGGACCGCTCATAGATGTCCGGCTGCTCGTCCGGGTGGCCCAGGTAGCGCTCGGTGTAGTGCGTGTCGTACAGCGTCCAGTCGGTGACCGGTGCGCCGGCGACGGCGGCGTGGAACACATCCGGGCGGCGCAGCACCGCGAGCGCGGCGAGGTAACCGCCGAAGGACCAGCCGAGGATGCCCACCCGGGTCAGGTCGAGGTCGGGGTACTCCTCGCCCAGAGCCTGCAACGCGTCGACCTGATCCTCGAGGACCGGGGTGGCGAGGTCTCCGGCCACCGCGCGCTCGAACGCCGAGCCGCGACCGGGCGTGCCGCGCCCGTCGACGACGACCACCGCGAAACCTTGCTCGGCGAGCCACTGGCTGGTCAGGTACCCCGCGCGGGAGGCCATGACGCGCTGGACGTGCGGGCCGCCGTACGGGTCCATGAGTACGGGCAGCTTCGTCCCCGCGTGGTGCCAGGACGGCAGCAGCACGGCCGTGTACAGCGCACGCTCCCCGACCGTCAGGAGTTCGAGCTGCAAGCCGAGCCCGGGCGACTCGGCCATCGAGGCGATGGTGATGTCCGGATGACCGTTGCGGCGGACCGTTGTGGTCATGCCGTCGGCGTCGAGGCTCCGGCGGGTCACGACGACGGTCCCGCCGGCCTGCTGTCCGGAATGGACACCGGCGCCGGCCGTGAGGCGGTCGAGCCCGGCGACGCCCCAGGACCAGACCCCGATCGACATCGGATCCTCGCTGGCGCGGAAAAGCACGGTGTGGCCGTCCACGTCGAGCACGTCACGGACCAGCAGCGTCTCGTCCGTGACCGGCTCCCCGTCGACGAGGAGCCGACGCAGTCCGTCGATGTCGGACACCTGGACGAGTGCGCCGCTCGCCGTATGCGCCGGCACCCCGTCGACGATGTCCACCCAGGCCGGATCGGTGTCCTCGTGCAGCAGCGTCGCCGCACCCGTCGCCGGATCCACCCGCAGCACGCGCAACGCCCGCTGGTCGCGGGGCTGTACGACGATCAGCAGGTCGTGGGTGTCCCAGACCACCCGGGCCAGGTATTCGTCGCGCTCCGAGTCCCAGCCGACCGGGACGCGCACGCCGTCGAGCCCGATGATCTCGCATGACACGACGGCATTGGGGGTGCCGGCGGCCGGGTAGGCGACGACGGTCGGCGGCCGCTCGGGGTTGGCCGGGTCGGCGATGTGCCAGCGCCGTACCGGCGCGTCGTCCACCCTGGCGACGAGCAGCGCCGAGCCGTCCGGCGACCACCAGTAGCCGCGCATCCGGTCCATCTCCTCGGCCGCGACGAAATCGGCCAGCCCGTAGGTGACGGTGTCCGTGTCCGGGGCGGCCAGGATCTCGGTGGTGCCGGACCCGAGGGTGCGGACGTGTAGCGCACCTGCGCTGACGTAGGCGACGCGGCTGCCCGTCGGGTCGGGTCGCGGGTCGATCACATCGCCCGGGGTCTCCACGAGCTGCGTGCGCCCGGCCGCGAGACCCGTGACGTGAAGCTGCCCCGAAAGTACGAACGCGGCCATGGTCACCGCTTGGTCCGTGGCGTAGCCGACGATCCCACCGGCCTGCTCGCGGCTGCGCTCGCGGCGGGCGCGCTCCACCTCGGGCAGGTCGTCCTCGGCACCGACCGCCAGTTCGCGCGGGTCCACGAGCAGCCGCTCCTGTCCCGTCCCCACATCGAGGACCCACAGGCAGGTGACCGGATCGGAGCCCGCACGGCTGCGCAGGAAGAGCACGCTGTCACCGTCGGGGGAGATCGTCGTGTCGCGTGGTGCGCCAAGGCTGAAGCGGCGGGTCCGGGCCTGCCGCCTCGGGAAGCTTTCAGTCACGACGGACAGTCTGCCCGAGCGCCGCGGTGGCCGAACGTACGGACGCAGCTGGCGGTGTGGCAGGCTGGGAACCCCGTATTGCCGAGCGAGGATCAGCGTGCGCACCCACTGTCAGCACACCGCCCGTCGTACCGTCGCGGCTGCCTGTGTCCTGATCGCGTCGGTCGTGGCGCTGTCGGCGTGCCGGACGTCGCCCAGCGCGGCGGCGTACGTCGGGGATGACGTCATCACCACGACGGAACTGGACGAGGCGGTGCAGACCGGGCTGGACAACGGCGCCGTCTCAGACCTCTATCAGGACCGGCTCCCGGAGTACCGGCAGATCGTGCTGCAGGAACTGATCGCAGCCGAGGTGTACGACGCGGCCGCCGCGCGCTATGACGCGGCGGTCTCCGAAGCTGACATCAGTGCCCGCTTGAACGAGATCCTGGCCCAGAGTGGCGATCCGGGCGCCTTTTACCAGCAGCAGGCGGCTGAGGGCCGCACCGAGGCGGACGTTCGCGAGCAGGTCCGCCGCTTCATCCTCGGAGAGGAGATCGCGGCGGCCGCCGGACTCGACAGCGGCTCGAGCGAGGCCGCCCTGCGCGAGATCTACAACGCCACCCGCGGTCAGTACGCGCAGTTCGATGTCGGCCTGGTCACCGTTGCGGACCAACCCACCGCCGATGCCGTCCTTGCCCAGCTGACGGCCGATCCCGCGTCGTACGCCGAGGTGGCGGCGGCGAATGCGAACCCGAACACGTTCCCGGCGCCGATGTCGGCCACCGCCGAGCAACTGACGAACATCGTCGAGGATCCCAGCACGCTGGTGGCCGGGCAGGGCCTGAGCGTCGCTGTGCTTCCCACCGGTGAGATCACCGTGGTGTTCATCGTGGGGATCACCTACCCGACGTTCGAGGACATCCGGCCCACCCTGGAACAGCAGGCCGACCAGGAGGTCCAGACCGCGCTGGACACGGAACTGCAGTCGGTGCGGGACTCGCTCGACATCACCGTGAACCCGCGCTTCGGCAGCTTCGACGACACCGGAACGCTGATCCCCGACGACCGTGGTGTGGTCAACGTCGTCGACGGTGACGAGCCCCCCGGCACCGAGCCCGCCCTGAACTGAGGTGCCCGACCGGTTACGGCTGCTGGCCACGACACCCCGGCTCCCGGCCGGGCTGCTGAGCTGGGCCGGCTGGCAGGCCGCCCGTTCCGCACCGGTGTACGCCGCCGACCCGCAGTCGCCGGCCGCGATCGCGCTGCGGTCAGCGGGCGTGGCCGTGACCGGTCTCGACATCGCGGATGTGCGAGCGGGCGCCGTCGCACTGCGTGATCTGGCCCGCGGCGGCGAGGTGGTGTGGCTGGTCGGGCCGGATGGAGACCCGGAGCTCGTCCGGGCAGTGGGCAACCTCGTCGCCCGCGAGCGGGGCCGCGCCGAACTGGAGGTGGTCTACGCCTCCTGGGACCCGCCCGGCGCCCGGTTGCTCGACGTCGTGGCCGTGATGGACCGGCTGCGCTCGCCCGGCGGCTGTCCGTGGGACGCCGAGCAGACCCACGACAGCCTGCGCCGCTACCTCCTCGAGGAGACCTACGAGGCCTACGACGCGCTGGTCGACGGCGACCTTGCGGCGTTGCGTGAGGAACTCGGCGACGTGCTGCTCCAGGTGGTCTTCCACGCCCGGTTGGCAACCGAAGCCGAGGACCAGCCCTGGGGGATCGACGACGTGGCAGGCGGTCTGGTCGACAAGCTGGTACGCCGGCACCCGCATGTCTTCGGCGATCGGGCGGTGAACGGCGCCGGCGAGGTGGCCGCGAACTGGGAGGAGATCAAGCGGGCGGAGAAGGGCCGCACGTCGGTGACGGAGGGGATCGCGCGGTCGCAACCGGCGCTGGCGCTGGCGCAGGCGCTCGTGCGCCGGGCCGCGCGGCATGAACTGCCGGTGCCCGCCCCCGCGGCTGACCCGATGCCCGAGCCGGCTGCGCCCACGGACGCCGCCGTAC
>JACCXW010000021.1 GCA_013696785.1 Geodermatophilaceae bacterium
GCCGAGGGCCTGCTGCGCCCGCTGCAAGGCGACGCCGAGGCCGATCGCGGAGTCCGGCCGGTGCGCGGGGTCCTTGGCCAGCGCGGCGTCGAAGACAGCGGCCACCGGATCGGGCACGCCCAGCAGGCGCAGATCCGGCGGCGGCTCGGACAGCACGCGGTACAGCACCGGGCGACCGACTCGTCCCCCTCGGCGTCGAACGGTGCCCGGCCGAGGATCAGCGCCATGACGGTGGCCGCGAGGGAGTAGACGTCGGCACCCGACGTCGCCGGGCGGCCCTGGATCACCTCCGGGGCGGCGTATCCGGGAGTGGCGGTGATGTCGCCGGATCGGGTCACGTCCATGTCGACGAACCGCGCCTGCCCGAAGTCGGCGAGCCGTGGGGCGCCGTACTCGTCGATGAGCACGTTTCCGGGCTTGAGATCGCGGTGCAGGATGCCGGCCCCGTGTGCCGTCTGCAACGCACCGGCCAGCCGTACGCCGATGTCGACGGCCTCTTGCCAGTTCAGCGGCCCAGTGCTCCGCATCCGCTGGGCCAGGGAGCCGCGGGCGAGGAACGGCATGATGAGGAAAGCGTGGTCGTCCGGGTCGATGCCGCCGTCGTACACGCTGACGATGTGCGGGTGCCCGCTGAGCTGCCCCAGGGCGCGGCACTCCTGGGTGAACCGGGCGCGGGCCCGAGCGTCCAGCGTCGCAGAGATGATCTTCACCGCAACGTCGCGGTGGAACTGCTCCTGGCGGGCCCGGTAGACGACGCCGAACCCGCCGCGGCCGATCTCGACGAGATCGGTCACCTCGGGCCGGCGCAGGCCCGTCACCGTCTCATCACGCCCGCGATCCTCCCAGACGGGATCACCTCGGGCGGACCGTTCTGCCGGTCACCAACACCACCGGCTGGTCAGCGTGGGTCGCGGCAGGCCGGCTCAGGCCCCGGCGCGGGCCAGCGGCGACGGAGCGACCCGCAGTACCCGGGCCACACCCCCCGGCAGCCACCAGTTCCAGCGGCCGAACAGGCTGACAAGCGCGGGAACGAGCAGGGCCCGCACGATGGTGGCATCGATGAGGATGCCGACTCCGAGAGCGGTGCCGAGCAGCTTGATGTCGGTCCCAGGGGCCGAGGCCAACGCCGAAAACGCGAAGAACAGGATCAGTGCCGCGGAAGTGACGAGCCGACCGGTCCGTCCGATCCCGGTGATGACGGCTTTCGAGGTCGATCCTGTGTTGTCGTATTCCTCCCGCATCCGGGCCAGGATGAATACCTCGTAGTCCATCGAGAGACCGAACAAGAACGCGAAGATCAGCACCGGCAGCCAGAAGGTGATCGCCCCGGTAGGCGACACTCCGAAGATGGCGTCCGAGCCGTTGCCCTGCTGCCAGAAGAACACCACGGAGCCGAAGACCGCAGCCAGCGAGATCAGGTTCAGCAGCACCGCCTTGAGCGGCAGCAGAATGGATCGGAAAGTCCGCACCAGCAGGATGAACGTGATCCCCGCGATGAGCAGCAGGACATAGGGGAATCGGTCGTACACCGCGCTCCCGTAGTCCTCGACGGCGGCGCCCGCGCCGCCTACACCCACCGTGCCGTCCGTGGCGTCCTGAACGGCTGTGCGGACGGCGTCGACCAGGCTCGTGCCGTCGCTGTCCACGGTTTCCCGCTCCGGGATGACGTCGATGATCGAGGTGTCCACGGCGGTGCCGCCGACGACAGCCGTCCGCACCCCGTCCACTCCGGCCGCCGCCTCCGCCGCCGCTTCGCCCTGGTCTGCGGGTACGAGCACCTCGATCGGCGTGAGGACGCCGGTGCCTATCTCCCCGTCGCGCAGCAGCACGGCACCGTCGTACGCCGGACCGTTGCGGGCCAGAGACTCCAGACCGGACTGTCCGATCCGCAGGCTGAACACCGGGACGATCAGGATCGCGAGCGCGACCAGGGCGATGCCGGTGGCCAGGTAACGCCGCGACACGATCGCCCGAGCCCATGCCGACCAGCCACGTGAAGCCACCCCCTCCTTACGGATCCGCGGATAGTCGATGCGCGGACCGATGGACGACAGCAGCGCCGGCAGCAGGGTCAGCACGACCGCGACGCTGACCAACGGGATCAGCATGCCGCCGAGACCCATACTGCGCAGGAACGGCACCGGCACGACTAGCAGCGCCAGCAGGCTGATCGCGACGGTGACCCCGGACGCAAGCACGGCGTGCCCGGCGGTCTGCATCGCGACCACCACGGCTTCATTGTTGTCGCGGCCGTGGGCCCGCTCCTCACGCCAGCGTGACACCACGAGCAACGAGTAGTCGATCGCCACACCCAGGCCGATCAGCGAGATGAGGAACTGCACCACGAAACTCACGTCCGTGACCGTGGTCAGCGCGAGCACGAGCAGAAATGTTGTCAGGATCGACACCGCGGCGATGAGCAGCGGGAGCAGCGCGAGGAATGACGCGTACACGAAGATGAGCACGGCAAGAGCGCCGACCGCCCCGAACAGCGTCTCCAGCAGCACGCTCGGCCCCTCGGTGTCCCCGCCGGCCGACAGCAGCCCGTAGGAGGTCAGCTCGGACTCGAATCCGGCTGCGGTGGCGGCCTGGCTGAAGGCGGGACCGAACTGGGAGTCCACCCCTGGGCCGAAACCGGCGGGCAGGGGGCCTTGCACGAGAGCGAAAGTGGTCCTTTCGTCCTCGGAGATGAACCCCTCGTCGCCGGTGCTGCCGAAGTCGACGACACGCAGGCCCGGCACCGTCGTGCGGATCGCGTCGTATACGCCGGTGATGGCGGGCAGGTTGTCCTGCACCGTCTGCCCCTCCGGCACTGTGACCAATGGGATGAACGTGTCGAAGCTCGACACGCCGTAAAGCTCAGCGATCCGCACTTCGGTCGCGTCCCCGGGCTGACCGGGTAGCGAGAAGTCGAACGTCAGCTTGTCGGAGAGCTGACCCGCCGCCGCTCCCCCGGCCACGAACAGGACGAGCCAGGAGATGCAGACCACCAGACGGTGGCGGAGGACGAACTCGGCGACACGCTTCACAGCGATTCTCCATACGGGGGAGTGGGCAGGATCGGGCGGTTCGGGGTGAGCGTGCACTACAGGTCTGACAATCCGGTATCGGGTTATCCACCCAAGCGTGCGGGGGTAAACACCCGATTACCATCTTGCAACCCGCCTGTCACGGGGCGTGCGGCGACCGAGGCGCGTTCCAGTGCCCGGACCGCGGGCCCACCGTCGAGCGCCGGCGACCGGCGGGGCTGGCGCGCAGCAACGTCCATGGGAGCCCCGGCCCCGGCCGGGCGACTCCTGCCGTCCGGATCATGCGCAGTGCACGCAAACAACAGCGCATACGGCGCGCTGGGAGGAGAGGGCGTGACGACGGGCGGAGCGGCGCGCCGAACGTCGCCCTCGTCTCGGGGCCGGCGCTATCTCGTCAGATGCTCGAGATCTCGTTCTGGCTGCCGGCCGCGTCCGTTTGCTGGTTGTCCCGCGCCAACGAACGACCCTCGGCATCGATGAGCGAAGGGCTGTCCTCGAGCGATCCGTCGATGATCGCCGTCGCGACGTCGTCAATCGTGAGTCCGTGACTGCGGACATGCTCCCGCAACAAATCGAAGGCCTGGTCGATCTGCAGGCCGGTGCGCTCGGCCAGAACGCCCTTCGCCTGCTCCAGCAAGGCCCGGCGAGCCAGTGCGGCATGCAGCTGGTCGACGAGCTCGTCGCGGCCGGGGCGGGCTTGAGGCTCGAGCACACCCCAGGAGATCAGCTGGTCGGTCAGTTCGCCGCTGGTGACGTCGTAGACGATGGCGAGCGTTTTGAGATCGTCGCTTCGGATGGACAGCTGCTGGCCGTTGTAGTCACCTCGCTGACTCTGGATCGTCGCGACGTAGCGGGCCAGCGGCCCGGCCTGGTCCACGGGCAGCTGATTGAGCCGTTCGAGGTTCAGGATGACTTTCGTCGCCGGCTCACCGCCACGTACCGGCCGGGCACCGGGCAGCAGCTCGGCGATCGGGATGCCATAGAATGCCGCCAACTCAGCGAGCTTCTGGACGCTGACGGCACGGTCACCGCGCTCGTACGAGCCGATGACGACCGCCTTCCATCGGCCGCGGGACTTGTCCTCGACCCCCTGTAGGGACAGTCCCTGCTGGCCGCGGACCTCCCGAAGCCGCGCTCCGAGTGCCCTGGCGTAATCGCTCATCCTTCTGCCCCGTTCTCCTGAGACTCTCAGGCACCTGTGCAGCACAAGAACTTCAACGGCTGCCGAACCCATGCGTCCTCAGCGCACTACTCTACGTCGTGAATCAGTCACATAGTGTGCTTGAAGGATGGAGTGTCGCTTTCGGACCGGAGATTGTCAATGTGCCGCGCCGGCCGGGAGCAGTCCGCAACGCAGCTCCTCTCACGACACGGGTGCTTGACGATGAGAACACGACATGTGCCTAATGGACTCCGTTGTGTCGCTACCTTCCCCCGATCAGGCGCAGGTGCCCCGCCCCAGAGTCGCTGAGATCCTGCGGTCCATCGTCGACGACTCAGGTGGGAGGACGACGCTGCCTGAACGGCTCTGCCGGGAGTGCGTGGCGGCACTGTCGGTGAGCGAGGTCGGCCTGGCGCTGATGAGCGCCGAGGGCCCTAACGGCAGCATCGTCGTCGCCTCCGCATCGGCGGCACGGGGGCTGGAGGAACTGCAGTTCACCCTCGGCGAGGGACCTGGCGTGGACGCTTCACGCAACGGTCGCCCGGTGCTCGAGCCCGACCTGCTCGAGACCCCGCCGACGCGTTGGCCGGGTTTCGGGTTGGCCGCGGTGGCCGCCGGCTTCCGAGCGATCTTCGCGTTCCCGCTCCAGGTCGGGGCCATCCGCCTCGGAGCCCTGGACCTCTACCGGGACACGCCGGGCAGCCTGTCCCCCGCTGAACTCGGCGACGCATGGGCGTTCGCCGACGCGGCCACATTGATGTTGCTGAACCTGCAAGGCGATGACAACGGCTCCACCCATCCGGCTCTGATGGCGGCATTCGACGATCGCGCGCAGGTCCATCAGGCCACCGGAATGATCAGCGTGCAGCTCGATGTCAGCCTCGCCGATGCCCTGCTGCGCCTGCGCGCGCACGCCTACGCCGCAGAACGATCGATTCTGGACGTCGCCGCCGACGTCGTCTGTCGTCGAATGCGTTTCGACAACAGTGAAAAGGGAAGCTCTACAGCGGACCGGTCGTGGCCGGTCGAGGAAAGGTAACCCATCCCCATGACTTCCCGAGAGCATCTTCTCGCCCAGGCATTCGTCGAGCTGGCGGACACGTTGGTGGCCGATTTCGACGTCATCGACTTCCTGCACACGCTGGCGAGCCGCAGCGTCGAGCTGATCGATGCCAGCGCCGCTGGGATCATGCTGGCCGATCAACGCGGCAATCTGAGAGTGATGGCCTCCTCCACCGAGGAGGCCCGCCTGATGGAATTGTTCGAGTTGCAGAACGACGAAGGCCCGTGCCTGGACTGCTTCAGGTCCGGGTCGCCGGTGGCCGAGGTCGACCCAGCCGCCATGAGCCGGGCGTGGCCGGCGTTCACCTCGCGGCTGCACGAACTCGGATTCACCTCCGCCCAGGCGATCCCGCTGCGACTGCGCGACGAGACAATCGGGGCGCTGAACCTCTTCCGGCGTACGCCCGGCCCGTTGTCCCCGACGGATCAGGCCATCGGGCAGGCGCTCGCCGATGTGGCAACGGTCGGCCTGATGCAGGAACGCGCCATTGCCGCCCGCGACCTTCTTGCCGAACAGCTGCACGGCGCACTCAACAGCCGCATCCTGCTCGAGCAGGCCAAAGGTGTGCTTGCCGAACGAACTGGGCTCCAGATGGACGAGGCGTTCGTCTTGATGCGAACCCATGCGCGCACCACCCGAGGGCGCCTGAGCGACATCGCCGCGGCGGTCATCGCCGGGCACATCGACGATGCCCTGCGTGCGGCCATCGTCAGTCGGCAAGCTACCTAGAGAACATCCAGGCCCGGCTCATCGAGGCGGCTGCCGGATCGTCCCGGCGGCGACCGGCACGACGTTCCCGCTCACCGTGGCCGCCACGACGGCGCCGCCGTGAGCAGCCACCGTGCAGCGAAGGACCGACGGGCGGCTGAGTTCGGCGCCTTGCCGGACCGTGTACGACGACTCGCCGTCCCCCGGCAGCATGCCGCTGGCCACCAGCCACACCCCGAGGCCCAGTGCCGCCGAGCCCGTCGCCGGGTCCTCTGTGACGCCGACACCGGGTGCGAAGACGCGCGCATGCGCGACCCGCGCATCAGCGTCCCAGGCGAACACGCTCAACCCGCCCAGCTCCGGGCAAGCGGCGGCCAGCTCCCGCGGATCCGGCGCCGCGCGCACGACCGCGTCGAAAGCCACCGGCAGGTAGCCGAACTGCAGACCGCAGCCGGCCTGACGTGGCGCCGACCCCCCGAAGTCCACGTCCTCAAGACCGACCGCGTGCAGCAGGGCCGCCGGGTTCAGCGCCTCGCCGTACGCCGGCGTACCACCGGTCAGGCGGACCGCGTCGGCCGCGACGTGCAGCGGGAGGAGCCCCGCGCCGCACTCCTGCACGACCGATCCGGGCTCGATC